>JBFMHI010000005.1 GCA_040753085.1 bacterium
GGACACGAAGAAAAAATTACGACCTGTGAAATAGGTTTATACAAATATCCCCCAATAGAGGGTGAGAAGGTGAGAAAGAGAATAAACAGGTCGCTCCTCTGGAGCTAATTTGTTATGAGAGATATATCTTACAAACATGTCGCTCCTCTGGAGCTAACCTGAATAAAGCTTCGGAGGAGTAATCTGTTTGTAGTATTTCACAAAAGCAATATATTTGCCGCTCCGTAGGAGCGACCTGTTTTTAGTAGTAGTAGAGCTTGAATATCTATGTCGAGGGGAAATTTCTTGCATTTTATTAGACCTATTTCACAGGTCGAAAAATTATTTAAAGATGGGATTAAAAGATTTGTTTTATCTTCGTGCCCTTCGTGTTCTTCGGGGTTTTTAAAAGATGTGAGTAAGGATAAGCCCCTCAAGGGAGAGGGAATTTTGCTTTGTCTCCCAACTAACTGCTTAACTTAGTCTTGAGTAGTTACCTGTAGGACAACCCTTTAGGGTTGCTTGCAGCAAGGTTAAAGCCGTGCCCTACGTCTACTTAATTTTAGCGTTCACTATAGATTTCGGAGGGAAAAGCTATGCAAGAAAAGGGTCGGATAATCAAGATCGAAGGCAATCTGGCTGAGGTGGCTTTGGAGCCTAAGGAAGCGTGCCATAGTTGCAAGCTCTGCCAGGTAGGCCGAAAGGGTGAGATGATTATCCGGGTAGAGAACTCGGTTGACGCCCGGCCGGGTGATCAGGTGAAGCTGGAGATTGAAGCAGAGATGGTGCTGAAATCAGCCTTACTCCTTTACGGAGTTCCACTTCTGGGACTCTTGATAGGATTTCTGGGAGGAGAAATAATGATCGGATCTGAAGGGGGGATAATAGCCAGTGGGTTGATGGCCCTTGGTCTTAGCTGGCTGGGACTCCACCTCTATGATAAGCGACTAAAAAAAACTGGTCAGCGGACAATTCGGTTGGTTCAGACATAATGCTCTGGTTTATCTACGCCCTTCTTTGTGCCTTTTCTTTAGCTACGGCTGATGCCTTTAGCAAAAAAACCCTGGAAGCCAGCGGGGCATACCTCATCGCCTGGGTAAGATGGGCTTATGCCTTCCCCTTTCTTTTACTTACCCTGCCCTTTATTTCTATTCCCCAATTGGATTCGACCTTCTTTGGGGTGACTCTCATCCTGCTCCCTCTGGAGATTACCACGGCCGTCCTTTATGTGAAGGCCATCAAGGACTCCCCTCTCTCGCTGACCATCCCCTTTTTAGCCACGACACCGGTCTTTACTATTCTCACCTCCTTCCTGATCTTAGAAGAACTGCCGGACCGGTCAGGGACATCAGGTATTATCCTCATTGGAATGGGGGCCTATCTTTTAAATGTGCATACCGGTAAAGCCGGAATACTTGCGCCCATCAAGGCTATCAAAAGGGAACGCGGCTCTGTGTTGATGCTGATTGTGGCCTTCATCTTTAGTATCACTTCTAATTTAGGCAAAGTAGCTATCCAGCACTCTTCACCGGCCTTCTTTGCCCTCTGTTACGATGCCCTTCTTTCCGTGGTCATTTTCCCCCTGGTCTTACTCAGAGAAAAACCCGGATTCAGCGGATTTATCTTGAAGGGCAGGGCCTTCCTGGTCATTGGTTTTTTCTACGCCCTGATGATCATTTTCCACAACCTGGCCATCACCCTGGTTGAAGTGCCCTACATGATCTCGGTTAAACGGACCAGCCTGATCTTCAGCGTTCTCTACGGGGCCGTCCTTTTCAAGGAAGCCTATATCAAAGAACGAATAATAGGAAGTATGGTAATGGTGGCTGGGGTGATATTGATTACCCTTTTTTAAGATACGTTCCGCTCTTGCCGCCGCTCTTTTTGACCAACTGAATAGACTCAACCTTCATCGCCCGATCAACCGCTTTACACATATCGTAGATAGTCAGAGCCGCTACTGATACGGCCGTCAGGGCCTCCATTTCTACGCCCGTTCGGGCTACTGTTTCTACCTGTGACTCTATTTCTATTTGACTTGCCTCTTCCTTTATCTCAAATCTTATCTCAATCTTGGTCAGTGGCAGTGGATGACAGAGGGGAATAAGTTCTGAGGTCCTTTTGGCCGCCATAATCCCGGCAATCCTGGCTATGCCCAAGACATCACCTTTTTTCGCCCCGCCTTCTTGAATTAAGCTGAGGGTCGCCGGCTGCATTGAAATATATCCTCTGGCTACCGCCATCCGGTGGGTCTCTTTTTTATCACCGACATCTACCATTACGGCCCTACCGCCCGCGTCAAAATGAGACAACTCCCTATTGCAGATTGCGCACCCATTTTGTGGGTACCCGGGATTGCGGATGGGGTCATTAGACATTATCCCTTTCTTCTCCTTTCTCCCCCCTTCTCTTTTTCCTGGCCAAGGCCACTCTTGAGACCCAGATGCTGCCTTCGTAAAGGATCATCATCGGCATGGCCATCAAAAGCTGGCTTACACAGTCGGGTGGGGTAAGAATGGCCGCTACTACCAGAATTACTAACAAGGCATGTTTTCTTTTCTTAGCTAAGAAGTCAGGCGTAACCACTCCCAGTTTGGTTAAGAAAAGAATAACCAGCGGTAATTCAAAGATAACTCCAAAGGCCAGTATCATCATGCCCAGAAAAGAGATATAGCTGGTTACAGAGATCATAGGTCGGATAGTTGAGGTAGTGAACCCCAGGAAGAATTTTATCCCAATAGGTAAGACCACCAGATAGCTGAATACAGCACCTACGAGGAAAAGAATAAGAGAGGCCGGTAAGTAAATAAGCGCCAGCCGTCTTTCAGAGACAAAAAGTCCGGCTGAAATAAACTTCCAGGCTTGATAGAGAGTAACAGGTAAAGAAAGAAATATACCAACGAAAAGGGCTAATTTTAGATAGGCGAAGAAGGCTTCATGGGGAGACAGGAAGACAAGGCTGGCCGCTTGTTCTGTCTTCGTCAGCGGCTTTATCAAAAAATCTATTATTCGCTCGATAAAAAAATAGGCGACTCCAAAGCCAATCATAATAGCTATGGCCGAAATAATTATCCTTCGCCTTAGCTCTTCTAAATGCTCTATTAAAGTAAGCTTCTCCTCAGTCCGGTCATTTTCCATAGCCTATATATTACCATAAAACTTACCATAAAACAAGACGAAAGTTGAAAATTTTGCTTGACCTTATGGCTTTTGGGCTTTATAATAATAAGTTAGAAACCAGGAGACAACATGAATATTCCGATATATCAAGTTTATGCCTTTACAAGTGAAGTCTTCTCGGGCAATCCAGCAGCTGTTTGCCTCCTTAAAGAGTGGCTTGATAATAGCATGATGCAAAGCATAGCGTCAGAAAATAACTTGTCAGAAACTGCATTTATAATACAAAGGGATGGCCAATCCAAAATCAGATGGTTTACACCAAAGATAGAAGTGGATTTATGTGGACATGCTACATTAGCAAGTGCGTTTGTTTTATTCGAGGAAAAATTGATTGAAGATAACACCGTTACATTTGAATCTCAAAGTGGACCTTTAACTGTAGAACAGTTAGATAATGGGTTGTTATCTATGAATTTTCCTTCAAGGAGACCGGTTGCCTGTGAAAAGCCAGAAGTGTTAGAGGAAGCATTGGGTACTAATGTAGTGACTACTTTAGCCTCCAGAGACTTATTAGTGATTCTTGAAAATGAAGAAGAAGTGCAAAGTCTCTTGCCAAATTTGGAACTTTTATCAACGATCGAAGAATATATGGCTGTGATTGTATCTGCCAAAGGAAATAAGGTTGACTTTGTTTCAAGATTCTTTGCTCCAAATGCGGGTATTCCAGAGGATCCTGTTACTGGCTCAGCACATTGTACACTAATTCCTTATTGGTCCGAACAGTTGAGGAAGGATAAATTGCATGCCTTACAACTTTCTCCAAGAGGCGGTGAGTTGTTCTGTGAAAAAATAGGAGCAAGAGTCATTATCAAAGGTAAAGCAGTAATGTATATGAAAGGTGAAATTTATATTTAAGTTTCTAACAACTCGCTGCAGCCGACCTCGCTTACGCTCGGCGGCTGAGCTCAGTCGTTAGGCGGATGGTGGAGACATGAATGAAGAATATCAACGGTATCGAGTAATCCCGAATTGGTGGGATAGAATCAATGACATCTTCAAGGAACTTGACTCAGGCCGTGAAGTTAGTAGGAAGAGGGGTCTCAGTGAACTCACCACTGAAGAGCTTGCTGCCACACTGAGACGTGTTTTAACGAATTCCCTGAATCTCAACAACAAAATCAACATAGCTCTCATGGATGCGTCAGTTGAGCTTTCAAGGGCGGAGTCAGAGTACCATCACAACGCCTTTGCGCCATTCTGGGATGCAGTTGAGAATGCCGCACAGGATCTCAATATTGCTCAAACGGCCATTAAGGATCTGGCGAAGAACGCGCGACTATACTACAATATCCTTAGCAACAGACGCCATACTTTTCCAACCTTCAATGTTCGGCTTGAGTCCATTCCTGATCCGATGCCACTTGCTGAGGAGCTGCGACGGATAGTTCGGATGGGTCAAACCAACTTCCAATTCGCAACCATATGGGAGCATCGCAGAACCCGAGAATGTCTAATTGCAGGATTCCGTACACTCGGGGAGGCCATAAACAACTTGGACCAAGCGATTGTGTCTTCGATAGTGGACCTCCGCGACTCAATCTCTTCTGACCTGGCGCGCGTTATTGAAGAGCATATTGCCACACGAGAGGCTATTGAGCGTAAAAAAGGCAGGATGGTGTAGAAAGCAAAAAATGAGCAAGAGAACTGCGAAGTGGAGCTTTTCGCCTAACCATTCGCTGCACCTCAAGCGCAGCCTATAAATCTGGTAGGACAAGCGGGTGAACCCCGTTAGATAGTGAACATCTAACGGGGTGAAAGTCCCGTCGGTGGAATTCCCGTTTTACCACACAAGTTTATCCGACCTTGTGAAGGGGTGATCCTTTGTGGGGAAAGCTTGGAAGTAAAAGTCTCATTTTAGTGGGGCGAGCAAGTATGAGGGCTCAAGCGATAAGCGAACATCTGTTTGAAGCATCGTTAAGCGATTAATTAAGAGTGCCAAGTCCATTCAGGTGGGATAATGGCTACTACCATCACCGAAGGAAACCTGATATGCAGGTGATGGGCTCTTCCCTGACAGAGGAGATGCTAATCTATACAAGTCTTGCAGACAAATTAGGGAAGGACTGAATGGCAGACAGGACTACCCTTGAATGACAAAGACTTCCTGTATAACCTAAAAGGGAAATCTCAAGAGAGCTATTCAGTCTGGCGGATGGGGCAGTAGTAGCGATGACGATAAGGACAACATAACCTTATCAGAGTAAAGAGCCCCTGGGCGTGGGTGGCCTTAAGAAAAGGGGAAAGCTGCCTGTAGTTGCCTGAATAGGCTATTAACACAGGGTTCGATAAAAGTTCCAGCGGTGAACCGAGTAATGAGGTCGAAGGCTTGATCAAACTTGTAGACAAGGTGATGTATGTTGAGTAGAACTTAAATCATTGGGTCTATGAGGAAGGTTCAAGTTGAACTGATAAGTGCCTACAGCTTGAAGCCGTATTGGGGAAAACCCAATGTATGAGAATTTTAGAGGGGGCGTTGGAAACAGGGTAGGACACTTCAAGGTTAGTAGATGCGTGCATCGAAAACCTGAAGGAATGAATATCACTGCACCAGCGCTCTACTCGACCTGCGGGGGCTGTGCCGTTTTCAAAGTTTTGTGATTTATCAAGCTTTTATCTTGCTTACAAGGTTAGTAGTAATTCTCCCTGCTGCAGGTGAACTCAATCGTTAGACAGATGCTGTGAAAAAGTATTAGAGGTAAAGAGAGGGAAATGAAATCACGAGTATATATAGAGACTACTATTCCAAGCTATTATCATGAAATTCGCAAAGATTCAGAATCTATTGCTAAAAGACAATGGACAAGAGAATGGTGGGATAACCATCGTCATAACTATGAGTTGGTAATAAGTCCAAGCGTTATGGACGAACTTGAACGAGGGAACTATCCCAGCAAGATAGATACCTTGAAACTTGTTGAAGGATTACCACTTTTAGAAGTTACTGAAGAGGTTGAAGATATTGTTTCTGAATATCTTTCTCATAAGCTTATGCCACAAGACCCTGGAGGTGATGCCCTTCATCTTGCTTTAGCATCATATTATCATTGTCATTTTCTTCTAACTTGGAATTGCCAGAATTTGGCCAATGCCAATAAATTTGAACATATTCGTCATGTCAATACTTTGCTTGGGTTATTTGTTCCAATACTGACAACGCCTTATGAATTAATGTATGAGGAGGTTTAAGATGCGACCAGATCCAACAATTGAAAGGATTCGTAGGATAAGACATGATATTTCAGAACAATGTGACCATGATCCCAAAAAGCTTGTCGAGTACTATCGGAAATATCAACAAAAGTTTTCAGGAAGACTTATCAGAAAACCTAAAATTGTATCGATGTCAATGTCCTCTGATTAGGTTAATCATCAAGACAATTGAGAAAGAAGTTATTTGTCTAACCCATCGCTGCACCTGACCCTCGCTTCGCTCGGGCACTCGGGCAGGTGAGCTCAGTCGTTAGCCAACAAAAAATGAGTACTATGAATTTGAGTAAATTTCGCTATATCCACTGAAAAATTAAAAAGGAATAGTATTATGCCTGACTTATGGACAAAAGAAAAGGAAATTGAATTCTTTCAAAATTGTGCTAAATTTGCAACACCTGAACAGTTATTCTATTTGGGTGATGATTCTCGTTATTATGCTTATTGGCCTAAGACATATAAAGGTAAAAAGACTACATTGCAAAGCAGAAATGCCTTAATTGGTAATTTTACAGAGAAATACTCGGTTGATTTGCTTCAAGGATTTGCCAGTTCTAAGGGACTTTATGCTGTTCAAGGCGCTATATGTAATGAAATTAGCTTGACTCCTCAGTCCCCTGCCGATGTTGTCTTATGTAAAAACAAAGGAAGAGAACAGGCAGCCAAAGACATTGCAGCAATTTTTGAAGTAAAAATGTCAATTGTTTGGAATTGGGTGCTAAAGAATAATCAGTTGATTTGTCTTGGCGACTTCAAAACTCATAAGGGCAATCCAGGACTATTACGTTCAGATTCAATGTTGAAAGCAATTTTGGCAAAAGCATTAGCATTCGTGTTTCCTCCTTACAGTGCTTCGCAAATTCCAATCATTATTCTTGGCAATACTCCAATAACTGAAAGCTACATTCAAAAAGTAGACCACCTTCTTTGCGCTGGAATCATTCAAGGCTTTTGGTCCGTGAATCCAAATCCGTTAGACGATGACGGGAACAATTTAAAACGAACATCCGGCAATGGCTTTATCAGAATGGATTCGTACAGTGAGTTAAAACAGAATCTCGATAATTTATTGTCTGAAAAGAGGGAATTCTTCTCCAGTATGAATTCGAGAAAAGAATTAGGAAAGATAATCGAAATTGCAAACCAAGAGGCACATTTTGAAGCAAAAGCAGAGAAATTTTTAATGCTTACAAGAGAAGGGGTATAAAAAAATGGCAATCAGTGAACAAATATATCGGCGAACAGGAACAATGACAAGTTCATTCGGGATTCCAGGTCGTATAAATCATGATTCGACAAGGTTCTATAGTAGTAGGCTCTACGAAGGATTGAATAACGGGAAAAAAGTAGACTACATCGAAAACAAAGTTCCTGAAAACATTCTGAATCAAATTTTTTGTAAATCCAGTGAAAAAATGAACGAATTACCAGATAATAGTATTCACTTGATGATTACTTCACCACCTTACAATGTGTCTAAAGAATATGATGATGATTTAAGCTTAAAAGAATATTTGGATCTACTGAATCGCGTTTGGAAAGAGACATACAGAGTATTAGTTCCTGGCGGACGTGCTTGTATAAATGTAGCTAATCTTGGGCGGAAACCATATATCCCGCTTCACAGTTACATTATTTCTGGGATGCACGGAATTGGTTTTCTGATGCGTGGAGAAATAATCTGGAATAAAGCTTCAAGTGCAAGTCCTTCAACCGCCTGGGGGAGTTGGCTTTCAGCTGCGAATCCTGTTTTGAGGGATATTCATGAATATATTTTAATTTTCTCAAAAGATACTTTTTCAAGAAAGAGAAAAAATAAGGAGAATACAATAAGGAAGGAAGAATTCTTGGAGTGGACAAAAAGTGTATGGACATTTCCTGCTGTTTCAGCAAGACAAATTGGACATCCCGCTCCCTTCCCAGAGGAACTACCCCACCGATTAATTCAACTATATACTTTCAAAGGTGATGTTGTTTTGGATCCCTTTGTTGGGAGTGGGTCGACTTGTTTGTCGGCAATAAAGGATAAAAGGAATTATGTTGGGTATGATATTGAGCCAGAGTATGTCAGATTGTCAAAAGAAAGGATTTATAGTTATACCAGTCAATTACAGCTATTTGCTAGTTAAATTAGCGCTGGAGCTGACGGGAAACCGCCCAAGGTAGTCGGTTGGTAATCAAAGGCTTCATGTGGTGGCCTCCCGCAGATCAGCTTTATCGTCAGGTTTGCATATACTTAAGAAGGAAAAAGGGAAACCTGTGATTGAAGTTGAATATTTGACGGACAAGAACGGCCAAGCAAAAGCCATTGTTGTGCCTATTGAGTTGTGGAAACATCTGCTTCCAAAAGATGATGCTTCTGTTGAGGATTTATCTGAGGGGATGGAAGGTTACTGTTTAAGTAAAGCAATGGATGAAGCTAAAAAAAGTCCTTTATTGACTCGGGAGGAAGCTCTATCTTATTGAGAGGAATAGTCAGGGTGGAAGTTCAATAGGGTCAACGTGAATTCGTGGGGTAATATTGTAAGTGTTCAGGTATCAGGTGTCATCTGTCAACAGTGAGCTAACCAGTGATGCCTGACACCTGACACCTGAGGGCGTTTACCCCTCGAATCTACGTTGAGCCGTTCAATATCGCTGCTTCGTAGCAGCAGTTGATCCCGGATGTTAGAGGTTAGTTAGAGATTAAATGAGCAAGCAATCCGCAATCAAATATATTTTATTAGTCGGAGACGGTATGGCGGATTATCCTATTCCTGAACTGGGAAATAAAACCCCCTTAGAGGCAGCCTCGACTCCAAACATGGACCGGCTGGCGGCGGAAGGGATGATAGGCACGGTGAGAACCCTGAGGGAAGGACTACCTCTGGGAAGCGATGTGGCCAATCTTACCCTTTTAGGTTACGAACCAGCCCAATATTACACGGGCCGGGGGCCGCTTGAGGCAGCTAATATGGGTATTGATCTGGGTAAGGACGAAACCGCGGCCCGATGCAACCTGGTTACGATTAAAGATAATCTACTTTTAGATTACAGCGCCGGTCATATCTCCAGTCAAGAGGCCGGAGAACTAATCGATGTCTTGAATGAGCGGCTGGGTTCTTCCCAAAAAAGATTTTACCCGGGGGTAAGCTACAGGCACCTGTTAGTTCTAAAAGGAGACTTCACTTCAGTAGAGGCTGTGCCACCTCACGATATAATAGGGAGACCTTATCGAGAATATTTGCCGGGAGGTAAAGGGGCCGAGGTATTTAGAGAGCTGATGGCGGCTTCATATCAGATATTGAAAGATCATCCTTTGAATCAATCACGGGACAAACCGGCTAATATGATCTGGCTCTGGGGTCAGGGCAAGGCCCCAACTCTACCTACCTTAAAAGAGAGGTTTGGGATTTCAGGGGTGGTAGTGGCGGCGGTTGATCTGGTCAAAGGTCTTGGCCGCTATGCCGGCCTTGAGGTAATTGATGTCCCTGGGGTAACAGGTTATCTGGATACTAATTATGAAGGCAAGGTGGCGGCCGGTCTGGAGGCCCTTAATCAGGCTGATTTTCTCTTCCTACATGTAGAGGCCCCGGATGAGGCCGGACACAGTGGCGTGCTTAAGACAAAAATAGAGGCGATAGAGGCCTTTGATGCCCGAATAGTTGGTCCTGTCCTTAAAGGGCTATCTAATTATAAAGAGTATCGGGTGCTGTTAATGCCCGATCATCTCACGCCCCTTTCAGTCAGAACTCATACCGTCGAACCAGTGCCTTTTTGTCTATTTGGTTTTGGAATTAAGCCAGATGAGGCTAAGGCCTTCAATGAAACCGAGGCTCAGAAAGGCTCAGTTCATCTGGAGCAGGGGTGGGAGTTGATAACCAGGTTTTTAGGAGGAGAATAGGTAAAAAAAAGATGGCTCTTATTGTTCAGAAATACGGCGGCACATCGGTGGCTAATCCGGAACGAATAAAGCGGGTGGCTGAGCGGATTGTTAGAACCAGGAAGGATGGTCACCAGGTAGTAGTGGTTGTCTCCGCCATGGGGGATACCACCGACGATCTGATTGATCTGGCCCGAAAGATATCTCCTCAACCCGATGAGAGAGAAATGGATATGCTGGTGGCCACGGGGGAGCAGGCTTCCTCCGCCCTGATGGCTATTGCCCTTCATACGCTGGGTGAACCGGCTATTTCCCTTACTGGCGCCCAGGTAGAAATCCTGACCGATGAGGTTCACTCTAAAGCCAGAATTATTAAAATCGGCGCAGACCGAATTAGAAAGGAGCTTGAAGCCGGTAAAATTGTGATTGTAGCCGGATTTCAGGGAATAACCCGAGAACAGGATATTACTACCCTGGGGAGGGGGGGGTCGGATACTACCGCGGTAGCTCTGGCGGCCGTCCTCTCTGCTTCTTCCTGTGAAATTTACACCGATGTGGATGGGGTCTTCACGGCTGATCCAAGGATTGTCCCTGAGGCCAGGAAACTTTCCCGTATCTCCTATGAGGAGATGTTGGAGATGGCCTCTTTAGGGGCCAAGGTTCTCCATGCCAGGTCGGTTGAATTTGCCAAGAAATACGGGGTTATTATCCATGTTCGTTCCAGTTTTACGGATCAAGAAGGAACCATTGTTACTGAGGAGGATAAAGATATGGAAGATGTCCTTATCACGGGAGTAACCCATGATGAGAATCAAGCTAAGGTAACGATTGTTGATGTTCCTGATCAACCTGGTATGGCGGCTAAGATCTTTTCGACTTTGGCCGCGGCTAATATCAATGTGGATATGATCACCCAGAGTTCCAGTGCTACGGGGACGAATGATATCTCGTTTACTATCGAAGAAAACAGCCTGGATAAGGTTCGGCCTTTGGTGGAACAACTGGCTAAAGATCTGACGGCCTGGGGGGTAACCTCTGATCGCAATATAGCCAAGATTTCCGTGGTGGGAATTGGTATGCGCTCCCATGCCGGTGTGGCCGCCAAAGTGTTTGAAGCCTTAGGATCTGAAGGGATTAATATTCAGATGATTTCTACTTCGGAGATAAAGATTTCATTCATCATTGAGCGAAACCGGGTTGCTCAGGCAGTTAAAGCTATTCACCAGGCATTTGAGCTGGGGAAAAAATAGAACACAGAGCCCAGAAGAGTCTGTCTTCTGACTTCTGTGTTTCGAGGAGATGGAAAAATGGAACGGATATATATCTTTGATACTACCCTTAGAGATGGGGAACAAACACCAGGGGCGGCTCTGAATACGGAGGAAAAGCTAACTATTGCCAGACAGTTAGCCAAGTTAGGGGTAGACATCATCGAAGCCGGATTTCCCATTTCTTCCCTGGGTGACTTTGAGGCGGTGAAACTGATCGCCCAGGAAGTAAAAGGCCCTATTATTTGCGCCCTATCCAGGGCCAGGCCTGAAGATATCGACCGGGCAGCCGAGGCCCTTAAACCAGCCGAACATCCCCGGATACATACCTTCATTTCCACCTCTGATATCCACCTTAAATATCAATTCCGAAAGACCAGGGAGGAAGTCTTAGAGATAGTGGGTAAAATGGTAGCCCGGGCTAAGGGCTATGTCAAAGATGTCGAATATTCTCCTATGGATGCCACCCGGTCTGATCCTGAATATCTCTACAAGGTCCTGGAGACAGCCATTGAAGCCGGGGCAACTACCGTCAATATCCCTGATACGGTAGGATATACTACGCCGGCTGAGTTTGGTGATTTAATCAGGGGGATTAAACAGAGGGTGAAAAATATCGACCAGGCAGTCATTAGTGTTCATTGTCATAATGATCTGGGCATGGCCACGGCCAATTCTCTAAGTGCGGTAATGGCTGGAGCCAGACAGATAGAATGTGCGGTCAACGGCCTGGGTGAACGGGCAGGAAATACTGCCCTGGAGGAGGTAGTGCTTAGCCTGGCTACCCGGGCGGACAATTTTAAGGCTGAAACAGGGATTAAACTGGATGAAATCTATCACACCTCCCGAATGGTCTCTTCTCTAACCGGAATAGTGGTGCAGCCCAATAAGGCTATTGTGGGGGCTAACGCCTTTGCCCATGAATCAGGCATCCACCAGGATGGAGTCCTTAAGGAGCGAAGCACTTATGAGATTATGCGGCCTGAGACGATCGGTCTTTCCAAAAGCCGGCTTGTTCTGGGAAAACTTTCCGGGCGGCATGCCCTGGGGCAACGTCTTCAAGAGTTAGGTTATCAGCTTTCTAAGGAAGAACTGGATGCGGCCTTTGTTCAATTTAAGGAATTGGCTGACAAGAAAAAAGAGGTCTTTGATGAAGACCTCATTGCCCTGGTGGAAGATGAGGTCTTTAGCATTCCTGAGACCTTTTCTCTGGAGGATGTTTATACGGTAAGCGGCAGCAGGCAGATCATCCCTGAAGCCACGGTCAAACTCAGGCGCGGGGATGAGGTCTTTGAGGAAAAAATTTGGGGTAATGGCCCGGTTGACGCTATCTATATGGCCATAGACAAGATTACCGGCGTGTCCTGCGAGCTGTTGGATTATTCTGTTAGGGCAGTCACTGAAAAAAAAGATGCCCTGGGTGAGGCGATGGTAAAGGTTAAACATGGCGAGGAGATAATCATCGGCCGGGGAGCCAGCACTGATGTGATTGAGGCTAGTGCCAAGGCCTATCTGGCGGCGGTCAATCGGTTGATTTACAAGAAGAGGAAAGAAGACTAATTTACTGAATTCTGAGGGAGGAGCCTGGTGGGAAAAACGATAGCCGAAAAGATATTAGGCGCACACCTGAATAGGGAAGTAAGTCCGGGAGAGCTAATTGAATGCCCGGTGGATATTGCCCTGGGAAACGACATTACCGCCCCTTTAGCCATTACTGAATTTGAAAAAGTCGGCGCTAAACGTGTCTTTGATCCGGAAAGGGTCATTCTTGTTCCGGATCACTTTGCCCCCAATAAGGACATTAAATCAGCCGAGCAATGCAAGATTCTGCGAGAGTTTGCTAAGCGTCAAGATTTGAAATATTACTTCGAAGTGGGCCGGATGGGAATCGAGCACGCCCTCTTACCGGAGCAAGGGCTGGTTTTGCCGGGTGATGTGATTATTGGAGCTGACTCGCACACCTGCACTTATGGCGCCCTGGGGGCCTTTGCTGCCGGCGTGGGAAGCACTGATCTGGCGGCGGCTATGGCTACGGGCGAACTTTGGTTCAAGGTGCCTGAGTCTATCCGGTTTATCTATTACGGTCAGACCGGTAAATGGGTAGGCGGCAAAGACCTTATCCTTTACACCATTGGGCAGATCGGGGTAGATGGGGCGCTCTACCAGGCCATGGAATTTACGGGTGAGGCCATATCATCTCTCCCCATGTCTGACAGGTTGACTATGTGCAATATGGCTATTGAGGCCGGAGGTAAGGCCGGAATCATTGAGCCGGATGAGATAACCCTGAGTTACGTTCGTAACCGGGCTAAAAGGGAGTGGAAGGTTTATCACAGCGATTCGGATGCTGTTTATGCGAAGGTCTACGAGTTTAATGCGGCCAACATAGAGCCTCAGGTCGCCTTTCCTCATCTTCCCTCTAATACGAAGCCGATAAGTGAGGTAGGACATATTGAGATTGACCAGGCGGTGATTGGCTCTTGCACCAACGGCAGGCTGGATGATTTGAGGGAAGCGGCCCAGGTTCTTAAGGGACATAAGGCCCATCCTGATGTCCGCTTGATTGTTATCCCGGCTACCCAGCATATTTATCAACAAGCCTTAAAGGAAGGGCTAATAGAAATCTTTTTAGCGGCTGAGGCAGTAGTGAGCACGCCCACTTGTGGTCCCTGTCTGGGAGGATATATGGGGGTCTTAGCTGAAGGTGAGCGGGCGATAGCCACGACTAATCGAAATTTCGCCGGTCGTATGGGCCATCCCAGGAGTGAAATCTACCTGTCTAATCCGGCCGTTACGGCGGCTTCCGCTATCCTCGGCCGAATCGCCGGACCAGCCGAGATGGCGGATGGCTAAGGGCGGATTTAAAATCTTGTAACCGTTCAGCACATGATGCTGGATCCTCGATGCTCGATCTTCGATGCTGGTAAAGGATCCAGTATCCAGGATCGAGCATCGAGCATCGAGTTTGTGCCTTAGTGGCTGAATAGTTACAACCTTTCATCCGCCATCCGAAATCCAAAAGGGGAGGTGTTTTCTATGTTAAAATCTGAATATGATAAGATTAATGCAGTTATCTTTACCGACTATTACCGCCTGGAAGGGACAATTCACGTCAAAGCCGGAGATAGATTTTCCGACTTCTTGAATGTCTCTAAGGATTTTATCCCTCTCACTAATGTATCTCTCTATACCATGCCCGATAATACCCTCCTTTACCAGGTTGGTTTTTTGGGCCTGAACCGGAAGGATATCACTATTATTTTCCCGGCTAACGAAAGGAAGAGGGAAACAGGATGAAGATTAAAGGACAGGTTTATAAATTCGGCGATGATGTCAATACCGATGACATTATCCCGGCCAGATTTCTGAATACCTCTGATCCTGAGGAGTTGGCCGGCCATTGTATGGAGGGGATAGACCCTACCTTTAGGCAAAGAGCCGGATCAGGAGGGATTATTGTGGCTGGTAAAAACTTTGGCTGTGGGTCCTCTCGGGAGCACGCCCCCCTGGCCATCAAGACCTTCGGTATTTCAGCGGTAGCAGCCGTTTCTTTTGCCCGCATCTTTTATCGAAATAGCCTCAATATTGGCCTGCCTATCATAGAATGTCCGGATACCCCTCAGATTACGGAGGGAAATAAGGTGGAAATCGACTTTGAAAAGGGACTCATAAAGGATATGACTACCAACAAGACATATCTCACCCAACCCTGGCCGGAATTTATGCAGCGATTGATTGAGGTTGGTGGGTTGATGAATTATGTCAGAGATAGATTGAGATGAAGGGGAGGAAACATAAATTGTATAACATAGCTGTTCTGCCCGGTGACGGGGTCGGGCCTGAGGTGATCAGAGAAGGCCTGAAGGTCCTGGAAGCAGCCGCTAAGGCGTATGACATAAGATATGATTTGATCCATTATGACCTGGGGGGAGAAAGATATCTGGCTACGGGTGAAGTTTTACCTGATTCAGTGTTGGAGGAACTAAAGAAAGTGGATGCTATCTATTTGGGAGCCGTGGGGCATCCGAAAGTCAAACCAGGCATCCTGGAAAAAGAATTACTGCTCCGGCTCAGGTTTGAGCTGGATCAGTATATTAACCTCAGACCAGTCAAACTTTATCCAGGGGTAGAGACACCGCTTAAGGATAAAGGGCCGGAGCACATAGACTTCATTGTGGTCAGAGAGAATACGGAGTGTCTTTACTCTGGGGCGGGCGGTTTCCTCAGAAAGGGTTCTCCTTATGAAGTAGCCATTCAGGAAATGATTTACACCAGACAGGGCACAGAGCGGTGTATTAGATATGCCTTTGAATTGACTCGGAAGAGAGGGAAGAAGCATACCCTTACTTTATGCGATAAATCAAATGTCCTCACCTATGGGCACGACCTCTGGCAGCGGGTCTTTGCTGAAGTAGGGGAAGAATATCCGGATATAAAGAGAGATCATGCTTACATTGATGCCTGCTGTATGTGGATGGTCAAGAATCCGGAGTGGTTTGATGTTATTGTCACCTGCAATATGTTTGGTGATATTATCACTGATCTGGGGGCCATTGTCCAGGGAGGCATGGGTATTGCCGCCGGAGGGAATATAAATCCTGAAGGGGTTTCTATGTTTGAACCTATCCATGGTTCTGCCCCTAAATATACGGACAAGAATGAAATTAATCCCCTGGCCACCATTAGCGCCGGCCAGATGATGTTGGAGCATCTGGGCGAAGATAAGGCCGCTGACTTGATTGAACAGGCTATCATAAGGTTATTATCCGAAGGCTGTATAAAAGATATGGCCGCTGGTAAGATGGGACTCTCCACCTCGGAAGTAGGCGATCTGCTGGTTAGATTTATTGAGGGGAAATACTCAGGCAGATAGGCTGAAGTCTTCTACGGACAGGGACGAGCCCTGTTTCCTACAACTCTGTCTTCTGTCCTCTGCTATCGGCTATTTATCCGTGTTAATTTTGGACTTTGGACAAAAAATAATTAGCTTTTTCATTATCAACTGGACACAGCTTCAGTGTATTTTTCAAAATATGGCGATTTTAAGTTCAAAAATCAAGAGTTTACCAGGTCTTTGACATCCTAAATCACTCTTTTTTTACTATCAAAAAGCGTATTCGCCGGCCGGGAGACTCCCCTTTTGCTCGGCCGGGGGATTTACCCCTGGGTTGCTTTTCTATTAATCTTATGTTATTATGGCGTTGTAAAGGTAGTTTTCCCCTGAAAGGAGAAGAGTCAATCTACCACAGATACTTTTCGCGATGGATGAACATCTTCCACCCATTACTCGACTTAGCCGAGGATTCTGTCCCATAGGGACACTTGATAATAGCCCAGCGATTTATCGTTGGAAAACGATGCGGCTGATGCCTGATGGCTGAACGCTTACACCAAATACTAAGAGCCTATCCCAAAACCTCGGCGCGATGAAAGCCGAGATAGGAGACAGCTACAACTGCCGATGGATAGAGGGCGCCAGTGGTCGCTCCTTAACGGTCGTGACTCGGATCGGTTTTGGGATAGGCTCTAAGAAGGAGACCTTATTTTGCTACCACAACTAAAGGTTCTTCATACGGCTGATCTTCATTTAGATTATCTTTTTGAGAGTTTTCCACCTGAGAAGAGGACTGAACGTCGGGCCGAACTTCTAACTACCTTCAGCCAAATCGTTGACATAGCTCTGGCCGAAGAAGTAGCAGCCGTCTTTATTTCAGGGGATCTATTTCACACTGAAACACCATCCAGGGAGACCATCGCTGCTGTAACAGCCGACCTTGCCAGACTGGCCCAAAAACGGATTAACTGCCTCATTATCCCTGGCAATCACGACCCCCTTAGGCCGGGTTCTATCTATCACTGGGCCGCTTTTCCGGATAATACTTATGTGTTTAAATCAGAGGAATTTGAGGCCTACACCCAGATCGCTGATTTAGTTGTCTATGGGTTGCCTTTTCGGGAGGAAGATAAAGGAAAACGAGTTTTAAGCAATTTCAAGAAAAATGACTCAGAGGGCTTCCATGTAGCTATGGTCCATGGCTCCTTTAAAGGGCTTCCCTTTGGAGAGGAAAATTACTGTCCCATTTATCCGGAGGACATCAGAGACAGTCACCTTGATTATGTGGCCCTGGGACATTATCATAATCAGAAGGACTGTTCAGAGGATATTATTAAGGCAGCCTATCCTGGCACCCCTGACAGGCTCACCTTTAATGAATTAGAACAACGATCAGTGCAACTTGTCACCTTTGGGATGAGGGGCACAGAGCGGCAATCCATCCTTCTGAAGACTCGCCCATATAAATCGATTTCCCCCTCCCCTGCAGAATTACAAGGTGATCTGAGTAAACTTACGCTGGCCATTAAAAACCTGGCTGATTCGACTCTTTGTCTAAGGGTTATTATCAAAGGTCTTGTCGAGGCTGGTTCTGAAATCAATACGCGGTTATTAACAGATCAAATGAAGGATCTTTTCTACTATCTTCAGATAGATGATAAGACCGAATCTTTAATCACCGAAGACCTAAAGGCAGAACGAAGTATTAGGGGGAGCTTTGTCCGGAAAATGGAAGGACTTATCAAAAATCCAACCTTGCCTGAAGAGGAAAGAAGGGTAGCCAAAGAGGCCCTGAAACTGGGGCTGGTTGCCCTGAAAAGCAGACGAGGTTAGAAGACAGAAGTCGGCTAATTCACCCTGATTTAGTAATTATTCAGCCACTAATTAACCCGGATTAGCCCGGATAGTAACCGTTCATCACATGATGCTGGATGCTCGATGCTCGATCCTCGATGCTCGATCTTCGATGCTGGCAAAGGATCCAGTATCCAGGATCGAGCATCCAGGATCGAGGATCGAGGTTATGTCTTCGTGCCTTGGTGGCTGAACGGTTACAGATAAAGATTCTTGTTAAATTCCAGGAGTTATCAAACAAAATAAAAGGAGAAAATAGGATTATCTGGACGATTTAACGGGCAGGGACCAGAATACCGAGGCATCGGTTAAACAATAGGAGGAAAGTAAAGTGGGTAGACGAATGCTATTCGAAACGCCTGTGGATATAGGTACTGAATATGAGCGTTTTCTTAGAAAACAAGAATATAAAAGGGCATACCATTGCCTTGAAAAGATGTCCCATTTTTTTCCTAATGACATTGGTTTATTAGAAGAGATAGTTAATTTATGCGTTTTCGAGTGGAGAAATCTTGAAAAGGGAAGTCAGTGGTTAACTAAATTAGCCAAACTCCGTCAGCTATGGAATGATTATGCCCTGCTTGCTCAGATACAAATAGAACTTGGACATATAGACAAGGCAAGACAATATTTAAATAAAACTAAGGAACTACAAAAGAACCAAAAATCTGGTAGACCGCAAGAAGATAAAAAGAAACTCAATGAATTAGAAAGGTATATAGAGTATTTAGAATGGAGTCGCCCTGGTAAAACAGCAAAAAAACAAACTCCATCTAAAAAGGAAAGCGGCAGTGAAGTAAAAACGGTAAAAACCGCTCCACCTCCAACATCTCACCCTTCTAAGACTAAAGAGGATAGAATTCAAAAGTCAAAACTCGCTCAGCAAAAATTAGAAGATAAACATCTCCTCCCCAAAACACAACCAGATATTCAAATACCATCCTACAATATTCCTGTAAAGGTAATACCCTTTAGAGAAGAGATATTCTCATCTTTCCTTAAAAGTAGTATCTTGCCTCTGAAAGAAAGTCAGTTGTTAATCAATTATGCCTATCTTACTCTTCAAGGAGGATTTAACGAACTTTTGTGTCTGAATGATCTAAACAATGTTGAGAAATACTGGTATCAGATTGAGACGGTGAAGAAAGTTCTCAGGTATTTTCGGGGGAGGGTGCTTTTATGTGATGAAGTTGGTCTTGGGAAGACCATAGAAGCAGGTATGGTCATAAAAGAATATCTTATCCGTCAAATGGTCAAAAATATCCTCATCCTTACACCCCCATCTCTTGTTTCTCAATGGAAAGAAGAGCTGCAGATAAAATTTGGTCTTGAATTTATGACCACTGAAGGCATCGAATTTATCAAAGATCGCCGTGAGTTCTGGAAACAAAGGTTTATTATTGCCTCTATCAGTATGGCCAAGGGCAAGGATAATATGCCAGCGATTATCGAAGAGTTTTATGACCTGGTAGTGGTTGACGAGGCGCATCATCTAAGAAACAGGACAACACTTTCCTGGAAACTTGTCAATCAGATAAAGAAAAAATTTATCCTCCTTCTAACCGCTACCCCTGTTCAAAATAACCTCATTGAACTCTTTAATCTCATTACCCTTTTAAATCCTGGACAGTTTAAAACAGAGAAACAGTTTAAGAAAGAATATCTCAAAAAAGGGAATCTGAAAGAGACTGCAAACAAAGAACTTTTACGAGAACTCTTAAAGGATGTAATGATAAGAAATACAAGGAGCGCCATAGACCTACGACTCCCAAAAAGATTTGCTACCACCATGAGACTTGAACCAACCGCAGAGGAAAGGAAAATTTATAGCCAGGTCAACGAATTCTTAAGAAAACATAATCTTAGAAAAATAGTGCTTAATCTTCTTTTAAGAGAACTTGGAAGTAGTCCCTATGCCCTAAAATTTAGCCTACAGGGAATGGATGGTGTAGATAAAGATGAAGTAAAACACCTCACCGACGACATCGATAACCTTAAAGAGATAGCCAAGGAGAAGGCACTGATAGAGATACTGATGAAGAATCCAGATGAAAAGAAGATTATCTTTACCCACTTCGTTAAAAGTATGGACTCCATTACCAATCTCCTCTTAAAACACAGAATCCCGTATGTTACCTTCAGAGGAGATATGGGGATTAAAGAAAAGGAGTCGGCAATCGCAAGATTTAAAGATGAAACACCTGTCCTTATCTCTACAGAATCCGGTGGAGAAGGTAGAAATTTACAATTCTGCAATACCATTATTAATTTTGACCTCCCCTGGAACCCTATGAGAATAGAGCAGAGGATTGGAAGACTTCATAGGATAGGACAGAAGCGAGATGTCTTCATCTTTAACCTTTCCATAAAAGACACCATCGAGGACTATATCATTGAAATACTTGATAATAAAATAAATATGTTTGAGATGGTCATTGGCGAGATTGAACCTATACTTGGGTATGTAGAAGAAGAGAAGGATTTTGAAGAGATAATTATGGAGATATGGTTAAAGAGTAGTGATGAAGAAGAGCTCAAGGATAACTTTGAACAATTAGGACAAACCCTTTTAAAGGCCAAGCAAGAGTATCTTAAAACCAAGACCCTTGATAATGAGATATTTGGTGAGGACTACGAGATATAATGGAAAGGACATTAGAGAATTTTATCGCGGAAATATTTAGTTATTATGGAGGTATAGTAGAAAAAACAGGTAGAAGTGATCTAAATGTTATAGTGCCTGAAGGCATCTCAAAATCTCTTCACATACCAGAATATACCAGCCTGAAATTTTCACCGGATGAATCCCCAGAAGAAGCAATATATATATCATACGACTCGGAGTTCTTTAACTCGATAAAGATCCTTCTTCCTGAAGAGAAGAGAATAACTTATGCCCAGTTTAAGCCTTATGTCCCAAACACAGAGAAATTGTCAAAGTCACTTCCTGTAAAGATAATCCTTAAGAATGCTGCCTTCCGTTTAGAAAAGATAGAGTTAGAGACCTTCTCTTATCTATTAATTTACTTTAGATATATAGCCATTTCTGACGAAAGATACGAAGGGATTTTGCCTTTACTGATAAATCAAAAAAACTTATCTACTATGGTATGGGAGGATACCCTTAACATAGATCTGGAAGGGCTAAAGGAATTAGACTCTGAGCCTGAAGGTCATAATCCTGAACTTTTAGGGATATTTCCATTAGCTTATTCTGCGGCGGGGTTCATAGTCCACCAAAGATTGAAAGATTTTATAACCGGACTTGAAAGAAGGCTTAACCGTGATATTAAAAGGGTCTATGAGTATTATCATAGTCTCAAAACTGAAACTAAAACCCTCATCGAGAAGAAAAGTACCTCCCTTGAAGAGATGAATCAGATTAACGACCCTTTGATAGATAAGCAGATTGACACCAGGAAAATAAAAGAGGCAGAAAGAGAGAGATTGCTTCAAAAGATGGATATCATTAAGGCGGAACAGAGATTAAAGATTCAGGATTTAATAGAAAAATATGCCTTGAATATCCAGATAGAGCCTATAGCCATCCTTAATATAGAAACAGACGCCCCTATCTTCTGGATAAATATAAAAAGGCGGCTGATGCAAAGGAAATTCCCGGTTACCTATAACCCATTTATTAGAGGAATTGACCCTTTACCTTGTGAAGCCTGTCTTTACCCTCAAAATGGGTATCACATCTGTGATCAAGCAGTTCATATTATTTGTGATAATTGCTTTAGTAAAGTATGCCCTCATTGCCAAAAACCATACTGTAGGGTATGCCATAAGCAGATATGCCCGAAGTGCAAAAAGTAGATGGCAGTGTACATTAAAGATTATCAGTAACCGTTCAATTAGATAAAGAGATTAGCCTCGTAGAGGCGTTCTGTTTGTAGAATGAAAATGGCCAACACCTATTCTTAAATTGTAAGCGTTCAGCCACTAAGGCACAAACTCGATGCTCGATGCTCGATCCTGGATACTGGATCCTTTACCAGCATCGAGGATCGAGCATCCAGCATCATGTGCTGAACGGTTACCTTATTTATATTCAGATTGTTTTTGCCGTAGAAGGCAGACAAGACCTTACAAAGCACTAGCCTCACCGGAGCACACTGCTTTTGGGCAGAGGATAGAGGAAACAAATTGCTACCCTGACAGGAGGTGATGCCTGGAGCCGAGTTCACAATACAGCGGTTATTGGGAGCAGAAAGGATTCAACACATCAAAAAGGAGGATCGAAATGTCTAAGCAAGTTCTGTTCATCGGTTTGGTCGCCGTGTTCGCGGTGATCGCCGCGTGCGCGCCCGAGCCCACGCCGGCGCCAACGTCTGCCCCGGCGACGCCTGCGCCGGCAGTGAAAACACTCAAAGCGTGCTACATCTATGTCGGTCCCATCGGCGACATTGGATGGACGCACGCGCATGACCAGGGACGCCTCTACGTCGAGAAGAAATTCCCCTGGCTGAAGACGGCTTACGCAGAGGCGGTGCCCGAGGCGGACGCCGATCGGTTCCTGGATCGCTTTGTGGTGGAAGAAAAGTGCGATGTCATCTTCACCACCAGTTTCGGGTATATGGACGCGACGATTGCCGCGGCCAAGAAATACCCGGACACGATCTTCTTCCACGTCTCCGGGTTCAAGCGGGCACCCAACGTCGGCACGCTGATGGCTGACTTTTACCAGATCTACTACCTGAACGGCTTGATGGCGGGCGCGACGACCAAGAGCGGGAAGATCGGCTACGTGGGTGCACACCCAATCCCCGAAGTCGTTCGCCACATTGACGCTTTCACGCTTGGCGTGCGGGAGGTCAATCCCAAGGCGACCGTAGATGTGCGCTGGATCTTTGCCTGGTACGATCCCGCCAAAGCACGTCAGGCGGCTGAGGCGTTGATCGCGGCGGGCGTTGACGTGCTCGCCTTCACCGAAGACACTGCCACGGTCATCCAGGTGGCTGAAGAGTACACGACGCAGAAGGGCAAGCCGGTGTATGCCTTCGGTCACTACAGCCCAATGGCGCAGTTTGGTCCCAACGCGCTCATCAGCGGGCAGTTAGTCAACTGGGGCTTGTTGTACGAGGACATCCTGAGCAAGGTCTATCTGGGTATCTACACCAACAAGAACTTGGGAAACGTGGACTACTGGTGGCTCTTGCGTGAGCGCGGCGTGGAACTGGGCAGCAAGTTCGATCAGCCGATCAATCCCAAGTTCGAGGCGGCGTTGAAGGGTGTGAAGGTGAAGGAGCCGCTGCTGGGTGAACTCACGGTGTACGATCTGGTCCTCAAGCGAATGGAGCAGATGAAAGACCCGGCGATGTTGTTCGATCCCTTCACCGGACCGATCAAGGATCAGGCGGGGAAAGAGCGCGTCAAGCCCGGTCAACGCCTCAACTATGGCGAACTGCTGAACATTGATTGGTTCGTCAAAGGTGTGGTGGGCAGCCCCAAGCCATAAGAGTTTGGTAACCGTTCTATTTTTGTGTCTTAGTGTCTTTGTGGCTGAACACTTACAGAGTTTGAAGTGTAGCAGGGAAGCAGGGGGGCACGGGTGCAGGGGTGCGGGGAAGATTCTCTCCTCTGCTCCCTTGCTCCCCTGCCTAGATTGCCTTCCGCTGCACACCATCAAGAAGGAGCGCGCTTTGCGCAATTCATCGGAATCGGAAATCACGGTCGCAATGCGAGGCATCAGCAAGCGCTTTCCCGGCGTGGTGGCGAATGACAATGTGACGTTCGAGGCGCGCGCCGGCGAGATCCACGCGCTGCTCGGCGAAAACGGCGCCGGCAAGACGACCTTGATAAACATCTTGTACGGCATCTATCACCCGGACGCAGGTGAGATTCACGTCAAGGGACGCCGCGTGACGATCCGCTCGCCGCGCGATGCGCTCCGCCTGGGCATCGGGATGGTGCACCAGCAGTTTCGGTTGGTGCCAACGCACACCGTCGCCGAGAACATCGTGCTGGGATTGCCCGGCGGTTTCATCTTTTCCGATCAAGCCGTCCGTCGGCAAGTCGAGACGTTTTCCAAGAAGTACGGCTTGAGCGTAGACCCTCAGGCGCGCATCTGGCAACTTTCCGCCGGCGAGCAGCAGCGCGTCGAAATCATCAAGGCGCTCTATCGCGGCGCCGATATTCTGATTCTGGACGAACCGACCTCGATGCTCACGCCGCGCGAG
The DNA here is from genome assembly GCA_040753085.1 of bacterium. NCBI lineage: Bacteria > bacterium. The sequence goes on from JBFMHI010000005.1 coordinate 24,367, forward strand.
ATCCAAGACCTGATGGACATCCTGCGCCGCATGGCCGCCGAAGGGCACACGATTATTTTCATCACGCACAAACTGGACGAGGTGACCGCGATCAGCCATCGCGTGACCGTGCTGCGCCAGGGACGCGTGGTCGCCACGCTGGAAACCGTGCAAACGGACGAACGTACGCTTGCCCGATTGATGGTGGGGCGCGAGGTGCTGTTCCATCTGGAGAAACAGCCAGCGAAGAGAGGTGCTACGGTGCTGCGCGTGGACGATCTGCACGCGTTGAACGACAAAGGCTTGCCCGCCGTCAAGAACGTCTCTTTCGAGATCGCGGCAGGTGAGATTCTGGGAATCGCCGGCGTAGCAGGCAATGGTCAGCGCGAACTGATCGAGACGCTCGTGGGCTTGCGTCCAGCGACGCGCGGTGGTGTCCTCATCAACGGGAAAGAAATAACGAACGCCTCGCCACGCGACTTGATTGAACAAGGTGTGTGTTACATACCGGGCGAACGCACGCTTGGCTTGGTGCCCGGGCTCGGCGTGGCGGAGAATTTCATTCTGAAGAACTATCGTCACGCGCCTTTCTCCAACGGACTGTTCTTGAATCGTGCCGCAATTAACGCGTATGCCGATCAACTCATTGCGCAGTACGGCGTGGCAGCGGCAAGCCACGAGACACCGGTAAAACTACTCTCGGGCGGCAATCTGCAAAAGGTGCTCCTGGCGCGTGAAACGTCGTCCGCGCCGGCGCTGCTGATTGCGGCGCATCCGACGAGCGGCTTGGATGTGGGCGCGACGGAGTACATTCGCCAATTGCTCCTCGCGCAGCGCGACCAGGGAAGAGCCGTGCTGCTTGTCTCCGAAGACCTGGAGGAAGTGCTGGCGTTGAGCGACCGCATCGCGGTGATGTTCGAAGGAGAATTTATGGGCATCCTCGCGGCAGAGCAGGCTGAGTTGGAGACGATTGGCTTGATGATGGCGGGAAAGAGACTTTCAAATGTCTATGCGTAAACACGTGCTAAAGGTCTTTGCCAAGACCGACCAAATCTCTGTCCTACACCTGCTGACGTCCGATATGAAGCTTGCCGATGCGCTGGGCGCGGCGATTCATATTGACGTGGTGGAGCGCCTGCGGCATCTGCCGTGGGAGCTGCTGCGCAAAGAGGGCGCCTTCCTCTGCGCCCATCCGTACCGCCCGTTCACGCCCGTGCGCCGCGTGTCGGAGAAAAAGGATTCGTTCGAACGCGCCAATCGTCCCCTGCGCGTCCTGTTTATGGCGTGTTCGCCGGAAGGGGTCTGTAGATGAGACTTGTCATCGAACGACGCCTGACTACACCGCGCTGGATGGAAATCCTGGCGCCAGCGGTATCACTGCTGCTCGCGCTTTTGGTGATCGCCGTCCTCTTTCGCGCCCTCGGCGTTGATCCGCTCGTCGCCTACGCGGGCATCTTTCGCGGCGCGTTCGGCAGCATGTATGGGCTGTCCGAGACAATCGTCAAGGCGATCCCTTTGATGTTGAGCGGCATTGGCTTGGCACTGGCTTTCCATGCTGGCATCTACAACATCGGCGCGGAGGGGCAGCTGCTCATCGGCGCGGTATGCGCGTCGGGACTGGCGCTCGCGTATCCGAATCTGCCAGCCGAGGTACTGCTGCCCGCGATGTTTATCGTCGGCTTTGTGGGCGGCGCGCTGTGGGGCTTGGTGCCTGCCTGGCTCAAAGCGCGTTTTCAGGTGAACGAAGTCATCACGACCTTGATGATGGTGTACATCGCGAGCGAGTTGGTGAATCACCTGGTGTACGGCCCCTGGAAAGCGCCGGAGGAATTGGGCTTTCCGTATTCGGCAAAATTCTCTGCCTCGGCACAATTGCCACGTCTTTTGCTCACGCGCATCCACTATCCCACGCTGATTCTGGCGGTGCTGTTCGCGGTGCTCGTCTACATCTTGCTCACGCGCACGCGCTGGGGCTATGAAATCCGCGTCACGGGCGAAAATCCTGCCGTAGCGCGTTACGCGGGAATGGACTATCTCAAAGTGGTCTCGTTGGTAATGATTATCAGTGGAGGCTTGGCGGGACTGGCGGGCGTCGGCGAAGTGGCGGGCATTCAGCATCGCCTGCGTTACCCGCAGGGCATTTCGCCTGGCTATGGCTTTACCGCGATCATCGTCGCGTGGCTGGCGCGCCTGAATCCGCTGGTTTGCATTCTGACCGCGCTGCTCCTGGGCGGCTTGCTCGTCGGCGGAGACGCAATCCAAGTGGTCGTGGGCTTGCCGATTGCGACAATCTACATTTTTAACGGCGTCATTCTCTTGTTCGTGCTGAGCGGCGAGTTGCTCACGCGGTATCGGATTCGTTGGGAGATTAGAGATTGGAGAGTGGAGATTGGAAGTTAGACTTGCCTAACCTCTAATCTCAGTACATCACGAATTGGGTTCGTAGTACGCGCTTCACACTTTTGGAGCGATAACTCGCTCACTACGAACAAGATTTATGATGTGCTGCGCGTCGAATAAGCAGTACGAGGATCGGCTTGCAGAGAGGAAAGGTATGGGTAAAGCGCTAGCAGATACAATGGATGGCCTGGACGAAAAAGGGCTCCGCGCACTCGCGCGGCGATATGACATCGCATTGATCGTCCTGTTCGGCTCGCGGATGCGTGGAGACGCGCGCGTCCACAGCGATCTCGACATTGGTGTCTGGTTTGCAGGTAATGGCTGTCACACGCCACAGCAACTGAATAAACTCGATCTGGAGTTGGCGCAGTTATTTGCCGATGATGTTCACGTCGTCGCCTTAAATCACACCAACCCCCAACTGCGCGCCGCGATTGTCCGCGAAGGGCGCGTCCTTTACGAGCGTACGCCGGGGCTTTTTGCGCGGTTTGGAGGCGAGACTTTGCATCGCTTGCATCAGTATTACTGCCTGCGCCGAAGTGATCGCGATTTCGTGAAAGGTTATCTGCAAGGGAGGCGTGCGATGACACAACTTTATGCAACCGTTGAAGCGCGGCGCATTTTGGGTGAGATGGTGACCAGTCTTGAACGGTTGAAAGAAGTGGGGAAACGCTCACTCAAGGCGTATTTGGCTGATTGGAAAACTATAACGATCACGGAACGGCTCCTGAGCCTGATTGTCAATTATGCGATAGACGTCAATCGCTTTCTTTTGCAGACCGCTGGGGTGCAAATGCCCAATTCCTATTATGAAACTTTTATCGCTGTAGGGCGTTTGGGGATCATTTCGAGGCGATTGGCTGTCCAACTGGCTGGGACAACCGCCGTACGGAATCGCCTGGAGCATGAATATGATACGATTGACCAGACACGCATCTATGTATTGACCAAAAAATTTCCGCGTTGGTATCGTGCGTACATCGCGGCGGTGAACCGCTGGTTAGACGCCGAAGAAGCCCGACGTGACGTGAAACACAAAACATGAACCTTGCTTGCGGAGGCTTGGCATAATGCTTGACTTCATCCTCTCGGCTCTGTGCGCCGCCATCCCAGCGGGCACTCCTCTGTTGTATGGCACTCTGGGCGAGGTGGTCGCCGAGCGTTCCGGCGTGTTGAACCTGGGTGTCGAAGGGATGATGATTATGGGTGCGGTGACTGCATTTGGAGTCACCCACGCCACGGGCAACGTCTGGCTTGGCATCGCCGCGGCGATGCTGGTCGGAGGGCTGCTGGCGATGGTGCACGCTTTTGCCAGCATCACGCTGCGCGTGAATCAGGTTGTCTCGGGTCTCGCCCTGACGATGCTGGGGTTGGGCACCAGCGGACTGATCGGCAAGCGTTATATCGGCACGCCGCTTGCCGTTCGCCCGGAGTCATTACGCTTTCCCATTCTAAGCGATTTGTCGATTCTCGGTCCTTTGTTGTTTCAGTTCGATGCCCTGGTCTATCTCGCGATTCTTCTGGTGCCGCTGCTCTGGTTCATCCTGTACAAAACGCGTTGGGGAATTACGCTGCGTTCGGTCGGCGAAAGTCCGGCGACGGCGGATGCGCTGGGCATCAACGTTTTCCTGGTGCGCTATCTTGCGGTCTTTTTCGGCGGGATGATGGCGGGCATTGGCGGCGCTTACCTTTCGATTGTGTACGCTCCCGCGTGGATCGAAGGGATGACCGCGGGCGCAGGCTGGATCGTCATCGGCTTGACGATCTTCGCGCTGTGGGACCCGGTGCGCGCTTTGATCGGAGCATATCTTTTCGGCGGCGTGCGCGTGTTGCAGTACCGACTTCAGCCATTGGGCATCTCGCCGCCGTTGCTGAATACGCTGCCGTACATCCTCACGATCCTGGTCCTCTTGATCAGCGCGGGCGAGACGCTGCGCAAGCGCATTGGCGCGCCCGCGGCGCTGATGCTGCCGTACGCGCGGGAGGAGCGGTAGGGTGTGATGCGTCCCTTCGGTTGCACTCAGGGCAAGGATGCGTAATGCGTGAGGAGCCTGTCCTGAGCGGAACGAAGTGGAGTCGAAGGATGATGCGTAAGGCGTAAAACGTAAGGAGATGGTGTATGGCAACTCATTCGACCGAAGAACGCAGTGGATACTTGCGGACGACGGTGCAGTTGGAGTCGGGCGAACAGGTCGCGATGCGCCGCTGTTTCAAGTCCAAAAAATTCCCGTTTTGCGACGGGACACATCGGCAAGAACCCAGCAACGTGGGTCTGGTGATTGTGCAAGCACCGCAGACGGTTAAGCCAGGCACGTAGAGCAGCCTTCAGCGTAACCAAAACCTAATCGGACGCGGATACACGCGGATGAACGCTGATATTTTTCCCATACTACCAAGCCAAAGGAGTAATCAATCAGGGATTTTAGATTTTAGGTAACCGTTCACCTCACCACGGAGACACAGAGACACTGAGAAAAATCTAAAGGACAAATCTCTTTAATCCCATCTTTCAAAACAGGTATGTTGAAATTTGGCATCGTTTCAAAATGCTGAAATAGCAGCTTTACACTTTTAGCAATTTTAGGCAATGTGTGCAGCAAACATAAACAGCCTTTTCCCGCTCTGAAAGCCAGTTTGGGACTTTTTTGTGTTCCGGTTGGAGAACAAAAAGTGTAAACCGATCTCTCCCTTCTCAAGTAGCGATTTGAAACGATGCCTGAAATTTATAATAAGGCCTATTTTAACCCCTGATAATCTCATATAGGTCAACAACGGTGCTTCATAAATGGGTGCTATTGTATCAACTGCTTTAAGTTGAAGGATAATCTTCAGACTAGATAAATGTCATACAAGAAACTGATTGAAAAGGGGATGAACGTGGCGCATACGAACATATGCGACGAGGATAAAGTTTGGTCGCGCTACAGCCACGACAAGGTTGATATAGGAGAAGAGCTTGCAAGGGTGATACGAACCCTATCCAAGGCCATGCCGTTGGATACGGACCTATCCGCGCTCTCAATCGGGTCGAGTGATGAGCCGCAATTCAGACTCCTTGAGAGCGCATTTAGAGGGGGGTTATATCTACTCGATATAAATGAGTGCGCCCTCGCCATCGTTAAAGAGCGCCTGAAACGGCAGAGGACGGATCATGTGAATACCGTGAAGGGCGATTACAAAAGGACCTTTTTGAATTCTAAAAAGTCAAAGGCCTTTTTTAAGGATAAGCTTGGAAGTAAACGCGTCAATCTCATTACATTGCACCATTCGCTCTATTATTGTGAGGAGCAAAAGTGGCGCGCTATCTTCGATACCTTATACCGCGAATTTCTTGCGCCATGCAGTGCCATCCATACCGTTCTCATGGCCTCAATCAGCGAAAACCAATTCAGCACCACCTGGCTCTATAACCATTTTGCCGGAAGGTTCTTTGGCTGCCGTAATGACCAGGATCTTCGTGTTTTCGCAGCCGAGCTCGAAGAGGATAAGTTTTTTAAAAGTTCACAGGTCCTGTCACGCACAAATTCCGTATATTTTTTTGTGGACGATTTCGAGAAGTTCATGTCCGTCGTGTGGATGATTCTTCTCTATCCGCAGGTGCATAAGTATAATGAAGGCCAGAGGGAGGAGATAACGGAGTTCATCTATAAAAAATTCTGGCGCCGTAAAAGGCCGCTCATACAGGAACAGGACCATCTCGTAGTCTACAAGGGTCTTAAATTTAAGGGGCTAATTTAGATGATTAAGATTACGTTCTTAGGAACCAACGGATGGTATGACACGGAGACCGAAATACCCCATACGTTCTTATCGAGACAGAAAATTCACTTATCGTCTGCGATGCGGGATTTGGTTTCTATAAATTGAAACAGTATGCACTTTCGAATAAGCCGGTGCGTCTCTTCATAAGCCATCTGCACTATGACCACATAATCGGCCTACACACGCTTCCCATGTTTAAACTTTCGTAAGGTATAGACATATACGCTCACAAGGCGCTCGTCAAAGGATTGCGCTCATTCTTAAAAAGGCCGTTTACATCTCCACCGCTTCTACTTCCCACAAAGATCAGGTTTCATGAGCTAAACGCCAGTTCAAACGTGCCAATCGAGTTCGAAATGCTGCGGCTTCAGCATCCAGTGCCGTGTTATGGATATAGTTTTAATATAGAAGGTAAGAAGTTAAGGAATCGCCTTCAGTTTTTTACCGACGGGCAAAAGACGCTTAAGATAGCGGTAATCGTTCACCACAGAGACACTGAGACACGGAGAACGATTACAGTTCGGTTAAAAAATGGCGAAACTACAGATGAATAAAATCATCATTAAAGGGGCCAGGGAACATAATCTAAAGTCTATCGACCTGGAACTCCCCAGGGATAAATTAATTGTCATCACCGGACTTTCCGGTTCAGGAAAATCCTCGCTGGCCTTTGATACTATTTACGCCGAGGGCCAGCGGCGGTATGTAGAGTCCCTATCCGCTTATGCCAGACAATTTTTGGGCCAGATGGAAAAACCGGATGTGGACTACATCGAGGGGCTTTCTCCGGCTATCTCCATTGAACAGCGCTCGGCCTCTAAAAATCCCCGCTCCACGGTAGGCACAGTCACTGAGATCTACGATTATCTCCGCCTCCTTTTTGCCCGCATTGGCATTCCCCACTGCTACAATTGCGGCCGCCGAATATCCAAACAAAGCCCGGATGAGATTGTCGAAGCCGTAGAAAAATTAGGCACGGGTGCCCGGATACAAATCCTGGCCCCCCTTGTCCGAGGAAGGAAGGGAGAATACCAGCACCTTCTGACCAAGGCCAGGAAAGAGGGCTATGTCCGAATTCGAGTAGATGGTGAGACTAAAAACCTGGATGAGGACATCCCACTGGATAAAAATAAGAGGCACACCCTGGAGGTGGTGGTTGACCGGCTGGTCATCAAAGAAGGCATCAGAACCAGATTGGCTGATTCAATTGAAACAGCCTTGAAGCTGGCTAACGGAATAGTAGTTATTGACCGGGTAGGCGAAGGTGAATGCCTCTTTTCGGAACACCTGGCCTGCCCTGAATGCGAAATAAGTTACGAAGAACTTGCTCCCCGCATGTTTTCCTTCAATTCCCCTTACGGGGCCTGCCCGCAATGTAATGGACTGGGCACGAAATTGGAGATCGATCCCGAACGCGTCATTACCGATCCCCATAAGCCCATCTATGAAGGTATTGTCCAGTCCTTTGGCCTGGGTTCCTTTATGCATCACACCATGATGGAAGGTGTGGCCAATTATTACGGCTTTAGTCTTGATACCCCTTTCTCAAAACTAAGTGAAGAACATCAACGCCTTCTCCTTTACGGGACAGGCAGAGAGACCATTGAGTTTACCTTTGTGGGCGAGAAATCAGAATTTAAAACAAGACAGGCCTATGAAGGAGTTATTACCAACCTCCGAAGAAGGTATAAAGAGACCAATTCCGAATATATCCGGGGGCAGATTGAGGCCCTGATGAGCCGGCGACCCTGCCCTGAGTGTGGCGGGGCCAGGCTCAAAAAAGAGAGCCTGGCGGTCAGGGTGGTGGATAAATCTATTGCTGAAATAACCAGCTTTTCTGTCTCGGCTGCCCTGGACTTCTTCGAGCATATTTCTCTGAATGAGCGAGAAAGGCTGATCGCCGGCCAGGTCTTAAAGGAGGTAAAGACCAGACTTGGATTTTTGCGTGATGTGGGGCTTGACTACCTTACCCTCGACCGGCAGGCCAGCACCCTCTCCGGGGGAGAGGCCCAGCGAATCCGTCTGGCTACCCAGGTTGGTTCCGGGCTGGTGGGAGTGCTCTATGTCCTAGATGAGCCCAGCATTGGCTTACATCAGCGGGACAATCGAAGACTGCTTAATACCCTCCTCAGGCTGCGTGATCTGGGAAATACCCTGATCGTGGTAGAGCACGATGAAGAGACTATCAGACAGGCTGATTTTGTGGTCGATCTTGGACCGGGGGCAGGAGAAAGAGGCGGGGAAGTAGTGGCGGCCGGCCCGCTGGAGATGATTATCCACACCCCGGAATCCCTGACCGGTCAATATCTGACAGGGAAATTGGAGATACCCATTCCCCGGAAGAGGGCCAAACCAAAGGGGAAGTTTTTGACCATCAAGGGGGCCAGGGTCAACAATTTGAAAGATATTGAGGTCAGGATACCGCTCGGTTTATTTACTTGCATTACTGGAGTATCCGGTTCGGGTAAAAGCAGCCTGATTGAAGAGACCCTCTACCCGACTCTGGCCAACTATTTCTATCCCACGGCCAACTATCGTCCCGGAACTTACGATAAAATCACCGGGCTGGAATATCTGGATAAAGTCATTGACATTGACCAATCTCCCATCGGCCGCACCCCCCGATCTAACCCGGCCACTTATACCGGAACATTCACCCCTATCCGTGACCTCTTTGCCCAGTTGCCTGAATCAAAGATACGGGGGTATAAACCAGGCCGATTTAGTTTTAATGTGAAGGGCGGACGGTGTGAGGCATGCAGTGGAGACGGAATCATCAAGATCGAGATGCACTTTCTGCCTGATGTTTATATCCCCTGTGAGGTTTGTAAGGGGAAGCGCTACAACCAGGAGACCCTGGAAGCGAAATACAAAGGCAAGAATATCTCTGACTGCCTGGAGATGACGGTGACCGAGGCGGAACAATTTTTTGCCAATATCCCGATGATTAAAAGGAAACTTTCCACCTTAGCTGATGTTGGCCTGGGATACATCAAACTGGGACAGCCAGCCACTACCCTTTCCGGAGGAGAGGCCCAGCGGGTTAAGCTCTCCACTGAGTTGGCCAAAAGGGCTACCGGCCGGACACTTTATCTATTGGATGAGCCAACCACCGGCCTTCATTTTGATGACATAAAAAAACTCTTAGGCGTTTTGCTTCGCCTTCGAGATGCTGGTAATACGGTAGTCGTTATCGAGCACAACTTAGACGTAATTAAGACGGCTGATTACATCATTGACCTTGGCCCTGAAGGAGGGGAAGAGGGGGGCCGGGTGGTAGCGGTTGGCTCCCCGGAAAAAGTAAGCCAGGTGGAGGCTTCTTACACCGGCCGGTTCCTATGTCGGGCGCTACACCTTGAGTGAAAGGCTTCTAATAGTCTAAAGTATCTAAGCCACGGTGATTCAGACATAAGCTTTCTTACCTGCCTGCCGAAAACTCTTAAACTTCTCATCTGTAACATTAAATCTTTCCTCCATCTTGTTTTCAAGAGCCTTAAATCTTTCATCTACGACATTAAATCTTTCATTCATCTCATATTCAAGGGTCTTAAATCGCTCATCTACGACATTAAACCTTTCCTCAAACAGGTCTTTCGTCACCAGTTCTTTTCTTAATCCATCTTGCAATTCAGTTTTTATCTGGCTCTTTTTTTCTACGATTACCTCTTTTGCCTGCTCATCAATTGCCTCGATTGCTGACTCTATTGCCTTAGCAAATATCTCTGCCTTTTGTCTTTGTCCTAATGCCTCTATTAATAAATCAAATGCTGACCGCGGTAAGGCATATGTCCTCATCTTCTTTGTCTCCTCTCTACCCAAGCTTAGAAATCTCTTTCAAGAAACATTTTTATCATAGTATATCTTCACTTTCCTGTCAATAACTTTTTTTCGACCTGTATGGTTAGGTCTATACTACTGTATCTTCTCCTTCGCCCCTGCGGGGCTTAATTAATTTTCAATCTAATGTTCCGTAGGTTCAAACCTACGGCTAACATACTACAGCCCTTCGGGCTTTAATAATGATTCCTGAACTCCAGAGCCTGTCAGGAGCAGGTTCTGTCAGAACTTGCCCTGATGAAAATCAGGGAACAGGTTTTATTAATATATCCTATTATACGCCGAAGGCGTAAAGGAATTTAGCCGCAGATTTCAATCTACGGAATAATGGTATCCCCTAAGGTCAAGCCCTGACAGGGCGTAGGAAAGATTTCAACCCATTGTTTATAATCTCTAACCATACAGGTCGAAAAATTTCACTCAAGTCTTTTTTATATCAGCCGATAAAGGATAATAGATAGTTACGGCTATCCTGGTCTAAAAAATGATTCAAAAAATAGTGGGAGGGATTTATATGTACCGTAAGAGGAATTACTTATGGTTAAACGTCTTTATTATTTCTTTGTTAGTCGGCTGTGGGGGAGGGGATAAAAATCCGCTCGCCCCTGATCCATATAGTGATAATAATCCGCCGATTATAACCAATATTTCAGCGGCGTCGGGTCGAGAGGGAACCACGGCCGTTATCACCTGGCTGACCAATGAGTCGAGCACCAGTGAGGTAGAATACGGACTTTCGTTGAATTACGGCCTTACCACTCGTGAGGTAGGCAGTTACAGCAATCCGGTGATCAGCCACAGGGTTTGTTTAACCAACCTGGTTTCCGCCGCCCAAATAGGCAATTCTCAACGGGCTCCTTTAGCTTCCCTTTCGGTTAATACCGATACCACCGATACCGGCGGGAACCAAAACCGCCTTACTTACCATTATCGGGTAAAATCAAGGGATATGGCCGGCAATCTGGCCGTATCTGGCGATTACACCTTTCAGACCCTCTCTCTTCTCCCGCCTTATCCCCAGACCTACATTGAGGCAGGTCCGGATAAGATTACCAGCTTAAAGAAGGCTGCCTTCCGCTGGAGGGCCACAGATGATGTCACACCAGCCGAAAATTTGCTCTATGCCTACTTCCTGGAAGGATATGATCAGGGTTATTCCCCTTACACTAACTCTACGGAAAAAACTTACGCTGACCTGTCTTCCGGCCAATACACCTTCTACGTTCGGGCCAAGGATGAAGATGGCAATGTAGACCCTGATCCGGCCCAGTGGTCATTTACTATTGTCGGAGACGAGGCGTTCCCTGAAACAACTATCACCGAGGGGCCGAAAGGAATCACTCCACAAACCACCATTACTTTTACCTGGACCGGCAGCGATAATAACACTGCTGCCAAAGACCTTGTATATGCTTACTTTTTAGAAGGAAAGGAAACCGGTTATTCCTCCTTTAGCTCCCAAACAACTAAGACTTACACCGATCTTCCGTTAGGGAACTATGCCTTTCGAGTTAAGGCCAAGGATAAGGATGGCTATGAAGATACTACGCCGGCCGAAAGGTCTTTCACCGTCAAGGAGCCAGGGGGAGAGCCGGAAACGACTATTGTGGATGGCCCCAACGGCGTCATTACTCAAACCAACTCGGTTACTTTTACCTGGACGGGTGAAGACGATAAGACGCCGGCTTCGGCCCTTACTTATGCCTATCGTCTATCCGGCTACGAAACAACCGACTCGCCTTTCAGTTCCAAGACAAGTGTCTCTTACCATAACCTCCCTCGAGGCGCCTATACCTTCTATGTCATTGCCAAAGATGGGGATGGATTGGAAGACCCCACGCCGGCCAAGAGGTCATTTTCAATAGACTTCACTCCACAAGATACCACCCCGCCGGAGACAACCATCACCGAAGGTCCGAGCGGAGCCATAACCACTACCCAGGCGACCTTCAAATGGACCGGCACGGATGACATTACCCCGGTAGCTGATCTCAAATACAGATATATGTTAAAAGGCGTTGATGATGATTACAGCTCTATCAGTTCCGACCTCTTAAAGACCTATCAAAAGCTCCCCCTGGGGTCTTACACCTTCAAGGTCAAAGCGGTGGATAAGGCCGGCCACGAAGATGCCACGCCGGCCGAGAGGAGCTTTACTATTGGCGAGGCTTCAACTAAACTGGGAATGTCTCTGAAACCGAGCGTTACTCAGATATCAGTAGGCGAGAGCTTTACTCTTGATGTCTGGATCAATAACGTTAGTAATCTTATAGGCGCTGCTTTTGCCATTGAATTTGAAAGCGCTATCCTCGAAGTAGATGATGTTACCCTCAAAAGCAGTTCTCTGTTCTTGGGGAAAGATGTAGTGGATATCTATACCGATGATGGCCAAGGCCGTCTGGAAGCAGGCGTAAGTCAACAAGGCACATCCAGCGGAGGTAAAAGCGGGTCTGGTGTCCTGGCTACCATTAAATTCGTGGGCAAGAAGTCCGGGCAAAGTTATCTTAGCCTGGTTAAAGAGAAGCTGGAACTGAAAAACGCAGCCAGCGCTACCATTGATACTTCAGATATAGAGTTAAGCCGGACGTTAATCAGGGTCGAATGAAGCCTTCGACGTAAGCGTTCAGCCATTAAGGCACAAAGACACAAACTCGATCCTCGATGCTCGATCCTGGATGCTCGATCCTGGATATTGGATCCTTTACCAGCATCGAGAATCGAGAATCGAGCCTCATATTTCCCCCCGTTCCCAGACTCGGCCTGGGAACGAGGTGAGCCTTCAGCTACTTAGGGCCTATCCCAAAACCGGTAAAAAAGTAGCCCAGCTGTCCCCGCTGTGAGTATGCCCACAGTCAAGACGCCTGGGCTACTTTTAATTGCTTCCTGGCCGTCTCTTCTTCTGTCAACAATCCTAAGGAGAAGGCTTCCCTAAAACATGATTTAGGAGAATTACACATTATCCCTTCTTCTTGCTTAAGATATTCCTTTAAGAATTTCCATATTGCTTCAAAGGTATATTCAAATCGTTGAATAGCTGCATCTCGGACAATAATAGAAACTGGGCACGGTCAAGTCGAACCTCTATAAGAATTCTGGAATGTTTTTTTAGACAAAAATGGATGCCACTGTTTCTTTTCCCTTTCCATATAAAGAGTATATACCCCCAAGAAAGGATTATACTCGAGCAAGACAGATTTTGCGGAAATATTTACCAATAATCTGAAAAATTCTCAGTCAATGTTGTAGATGAGTATAAATATCTATTTTCTTTAATACAAATCCTTCAATTTTATCCGCCGCTTCAATAGCTTCTATCGCATCATCCTCACCAATGCTTTCAAAGGGTAGATCCCCTGGATAACGGGCTTCAGTGATATATTCATTTAGCAGTCCACATTCTTCTTTTAAGTTTTCAAACGCCGGTTCAAAGTCTATACAAAAAGTTAATAAATCCTCTAAATCATGGATTTTCTTAAGTTCCCAGCCATTCCATATCAAAAATGCTTTCAAGTATTTCTCCGCACTTGCCTGAGACAGAAAGCAAATCGTATGATAGGGAGTATAATCTTCTTTCATTCCCGAGTGGGCAAATAAGAGGTTTTCTCGAGCAAATCTCAACCAATCTTCGACTAATTTAATCTCTTCTTCATTCTTTTTCATAAAGTACCTTTCCATTCTTAAAGATGTGATATAAATAAAATGGATTTTTGGCCTTAAAATTCCATTCCACTTCTGCTGGTTTTCGCACGATTATATCCATCGGAAATCGTCGTCCCCAGAGCAAACCATCTACCTTTCGTCTTATCATCCGGCTAGATTCTTTACTTTCTTTAATTATAAATAGATCTATATCACTATCTTGGTTAAAATCACCCCTGGCATATGAGCCAAATAGGATAATCTTTTCTGGTTGAATCTCCCGAATGATTTTGGCAACTATATAGTCTATCAACTCGGATGTTATCTTTTCTGTATTTAATCTTTGATCTCTGGACATTTCTATTCCCTTAAATTAAAGCAAGTAATTTCATCCATAAATGTTCTAACGGGATGCACATTTTGCATTTTGTTTTAGGCAGTTGCGTATAACTTGCTAATAGGTAAGGTTACACTACTCTTTCTGTTAAGTATAACATACTCATCTTTCTTTTTCAACAAATTTTCGACCGGTGCGGTTAGGTTTCTACTGCGAATGAGAAATCCCAATGACCAATCTGCAATGATATTGGGCATTGAGTCATTGGACATTTACGCCGTTAGAGAATTGTGGAGTAATAAGTTATCGAGAGAAGTTAGGTTCTTTAATGGGGTGAATTTGACATCTGAACTTGGGGCTTAAAAGAGGGGCTATTTTCAGGGGAATTTCCCCAATAACTGACCCTAACCGCCCAGGTTGGAAATTTTCTGAGCGGTTTCAGCCAGGTTCGAGGATTCAAGGATTCAAGAGGAGATTTCTGTTAATATTCACTTGATCCCTGGAACCCTTGAGCCCTATCTGAGAATCTTCTACCATCTAAACAGAAGGGCCAGGCGGTGGGCCAGTTCTTCTAATTCCTTTCCGTAAGTAACTACCGCATAATCCAACTTATATCCACCATGTGAAATTCCAACCCCAGCCGAGAAGCCGGAAAGGGCATCTTGTTTATTTCGATCAGCCAGAAACTTGTAACCGGCCCTGATGACAGCAAATTCATTAACCTGCTTTTCCCCGCCAGCCGCCAGTGAGAGAATATTGTCACGAGGAATGTCAACTTCCAGACCCAGGATAAAGTCGTCTCGCAACTGATGGCTGGTCCCTATCTTTACGGCAAAAGGAAGCGGATCATCATTTATGTCCGGGCCGATATTTTGTAGCACAAAGGATATCTTGTTTGACTTAGGGCCAAGGGGAAGCACATAAAGGAGTCCCAGGTCTATGGCCACCCCTTCATCGGATTCTTCGGCTATCTTTTGATGGATAATCTTCACGGCTGCCCCCGCCGACAGATTATACCTCGTCTGAAAGCCCCAGCCCACAGAAAAGGCCATTAATCGGCCATTATGAGTTCCTGATCGTCCCAGAGGTTCCCCTTGATCACCCTCCTTTTCATTGGGTATCTCCCCGGCATCAAAGATGGCTAAACCGGCTCCGATTGAGCCTATCGGTCTAAGTTGTTGGCCAAAGCCAAGATATTCATAGCGGGTGTCAAGCAGCCATTCGGTGTGCATAAAGGATAACTCCCTGGCCTTCAGGTTAACCAAGCCGGCTGGATTCCAGTACAGGGCAAAGACATCATCAGCTATGGCCCCATAAGCCTCCCCCATCGCGGCCGATCTGGCCCCTACGCCTATCTTCAAGAAATTGCTGGCCGTTGACCCGGTCTCGTCACTGGCTCCCCAGCCAGAACCGGCTAAACTAACAACTATAAGTGCAGCTAAACTCCAGATCTTGATCCTTTTTTTCATAATATATTCCCCCCTTTTCTGTTTCTAATTGGTGGTCGGGTGTCAAGTGGACTGGGTGGACTAAGTGGACTGAGTGGACGGTGGACCATATCCTGACTGGCCCAAACGATAAACGAGGCCTCTAAATCGACCTGCCTCCATTCCCAGACACCAGACCACCAGTCTACCAGACACCAGATGGCAGCACTGTGTGTGCCTATGAAGGCAGTACGGTGGACCAGACCACCAAACACCAGCCTACCAGACACCAGACTATCCGACACCAGTTACTTCTATAATCGGCTTTGATGATGAAATACTTTACAGAATCTCGCCTCTCGGCAGACGGTGTGAAAAGTCAAATTTAGCAACCGAAAGATACATTATATAGGTGTATTCTCAAGTAATGATACTACATCTTGTGGCAATAAAATCCAATTCTGGAGTTTTCACACAATCTGTCGGATGACAAATCGGTCATAGCCCGGGGCTTTGAGCTTGGAGCATGGCAACTTCTTTTACTCGATGTTCAAGTTTTTTCGACCTGCGCCATCAGACTTTCAGGGGTTGAAACCGCTAAAGCGGTTATGATTTTGGATGCTATCCTATCCGTAACACCCTGATAAATCAGGGTGCTAAACTCAAGTAAGCATGAGAATAGCACCCCGATTTATCGGGGTGAATCGGGGGAAACTAATAAACCAAAGCAACCGCTTTAGCGGTTTATAAGAAAACCTTGAACATCGAGTTTTAGCTCCATGCTCTTTGCCCTAAGCTTCAGGCTCTTTACCCCAAGCTCCATGCTACCTTACGATTTCCGATCCACAATTCTTCTTGACTTCCCCTTGGTTCAATGGTATACTAAACTTTGGTTTTGCTCTTCTGGCTCTCTATTTATCAAAAAAGAAAAAAGACAAATGAATGAAACATCTCAGTTCCATCTGACAATTTTCTTCCTCATAGGCAATGTAATAGCCTGGGGGGGGTTAGCCCCCTCGCCTATTACCTGGACCACCGCAAGAAACCATCGGAGAAGGAGAAATAGCCGATCGCATTTCGCCTTCGGGATAGCGAATGGCGAACATACTCCTTTAAATCCACCATCCGCCATCCGCCATCCCCTATCCGCCATCCACAATCCCCTATCCGCCATCCGTCATCCCGGGTACTCACGAAGTGGGTGCGCCATCTTACTTACCTACCTTACCGCCGACAGCTTACCTAACTTATTATCCCCATCGAGCATCCAGCATCCAGCATCGAGCATCCAGCATCCAGCATCGAGCATCCAGCATCGAGCATCCAGCATCGAGCATCGAGCATCCAGCATCCAGCATCGAGCATCGAGCATCGAGCATCGAGCATCCAGCATCGAGCATCGAGCATCCAACATCCAGCATCGAGCATTAAGCATTAAGCATCGAGCATCGAGCATCCAGCATCGAGCATCAAGCATCGAGCATCCAGCATCGAGCATCGAGCATCCAGCATCGAGCATCCAGCATCCAGCATCGAGCATCGAGCATCCAGCATCGAGCATCAAGCATCGAGCATCGAGCATCCCTACCTTATCACCGATAGCTTACCTAACTTATCCCCCCCACCTTGAATCAGATAAATATAAATACCAGTAGCCACATGATCTCCATTCTCGTTCGTCCCATCCCAGGTTGTGCCATAATAAACCTGCCGCCCATAAGAAAGAGTAGAGAGCTTATCCGAGTCAATAGTCTTAATCAATTCTCCGCTCAAGGTATATATACTTATCTGGCTATCCTTTCTCAGGTTGATGAATTTCACTATTCCATCGACGGCCTCGCTGGGTCGGAAGGGATTAGGATAGACCTTAACCTGCTTCAAGCTATTGGCCGGCGGGGCCAATTTGGCCATTAAGGTATAAACCCCGGTTTGATTTATGCCGGCCCAGACTACCCCGTCTTCAGTCGGCTCACTTTCAACCTCCTCCCAGCGGTCTGTCTTCAGTTTAAATACCTTAAGAGCCGCCACCGGGAAATCTGTTCCATCCACCACTCCATCCTGATTGGTATCAGGATAGGGCAGGGCAATGCTTAAAGATTGATTGAAAGGTATGCTGAGCGGATTACCTCCTCTATCATAAAGCATCAAATGGGCGATAAGATCGGCAAAGCTATTCCCTTCCGACCGAGGAATTATGCCTAAGGAGACATCTGCCTTTGCCTTAAGGTTGGCGGCATCTATGGCCGAAGTAACATTTTCACCTAAGTTACGAAGGCCATCATAATCAGAAAGCGCCACTGCTGCCGCTGAATTGGGGAGACTGAAGGCCGGGATTTCCAGAAGAACCCCATTGGAAAATTTCATAAACTGGGATTTACTAAAGTCAACCTGGTTAGACTCCAGATCAGGATTACGGTGATCAACCCATAAGGTGATCGGCTCTGCAATGCCTACATTTCCGGCTTCATCCCAGCCTTCAGCTTTGATCTGATATTCACCATCACCCAGGCCTGATGTATTCCACCAGGTCACGTAAGGTGAGGCATCCAGATCAGCCATCATCTGCCAGCCTTTTACTTCCTGATCCCAGCGATAGAACAGATTAACTCTCACGTTTCCATCAACCGGGACCTTTACCGGCACCCCGTTACCAGCCACCTTGGCTTGGGCTGGCGGTAATATTACCTCTACCTCAGGAGGGGTTTTATCCAGTTCAATCGAGTCAGAAACCGGATCAGTTTCATTGCCGGCCTCATCGCTGAATTTAACCCGCAGGGTTTTAAGTCCATCACTCGGGTTGGAAAGGGTCCACACTTTAGAAGAAGCGAATGCCTCCCATACCTCGGTGTCAAAGACACCATCTTCGCTGATCATCATCCGGCTGGCCTCTGTGGCCTTCAGGGCTAAGGTGAAATAGGGAGAATTAGTTAGCTGAGCGCCGGCATTGATGGTAATTCCGGCTCCGGTAGGCGGCTTAGTATCCAGCAGGATTTGATCGCTAATGACCTGACTGAGATTGCCGACCTCATCTTTAAACTGAGCATAGACTGTTTTTGTTCCCTCCCCGCTGCTTAACTGGAAGGAAAGTTCGGCCGTATACGCCCGCCAGGAAGCGCCTACGAAATCATCTTTCTCACTAAGCCGGACCTTATCTGGAGTTCCCGTCACCTTCAGGGCAATGATTACCTCCCTCAAATTAGTGGCTGCTTGATCGGAGCTTATCTTCATAGAGACCGGGACGGGGGCAGTCTTATCTACATAAATAGTGACAGATAGGGTTAAGGTTCCGAGGTTACCTGCCTTATCCTTACCACGAGCCTGGAGGCTAAAGGCCCCCTCCTTGGTGGGGTGCCATTCATAGCTCCAGGCGGTAGTTCCGCTAACGCTTATCCAGTTATTGCCTCCATCAAGGCTTATTTGGACCAATTCCACGCCGACCCCTTCATCCTGGGAACCGCCGCTAATATTAACTACTTCTCCGCCTACGGTTGTTCCTGCTTCCGGCATAGTAATCCGGACATCAGGTCCGACAGTATCCAGGATAATGGAGGCGGACAGGGTATCCGACTCATTAGTCGCTTCATCACGCCACCTGGCGTAAATCACCTTTTTCCCGTCGCCAGAGCTGGTAAAGGTAAAGGAAATGGCTGGCGCGTATGTCCTCCACTTGGCGCCTGTAAATCCGGCCTCTTCCGACAGCATTATCTGGGCCGGATATCCCTCCACCGTAGAGCTGACCGTAACCTCACGGCTTGTGGTATACGCCTCTCCGGCATTTATGACCATTGAAACAGGTAGAGGCGCCATTCGGTCAATATGGAGTCGCCTGGACTCCGACTCTTTCTGGTTCCCGGCCAGATCAATTGCCCTCACTTTTAAGTCATAAGTTCCATCCTGACCGGGCGACCACTCATGACTCCATAAGGCCGTCCCACTCACCTTGAACCAGCTTCCTCCATTTATCTGAAGTTCCACCCTATCCAGCCCTGAGCCATAATCAGCTGCTGTTCCTTTAATAAGGATGGTATTCTGATTAAGGAAGGCCCCGGGGGCAGGCGTATCTATGACCACGGTCGGAGAAACAGTATCCAGCATAATGGAGGCAGAATCAGAAGCGCTTATATTGGAGGCCTCATCCATATACTTGACATAGATGGTCTTGTCGCTATCACCCAGACTGAGTTTAAAGGTCGAACTACTCACATAATCTTCCCACCGGCCTTCCTCAAACTTCGGATCCTCAGAGATCATCATCCAGGTCGGGGTGCCGCTGACATCAAGTGCCACTGTTACCAGTCGATCCTTAGTCGCCGGCGCCCCCTGGTTGATCGAGATCAACTTGGAAACAGGCGGCTCTTCATCGATCAAGATAGTCGCCTTGCCATCCTGAAGCAGACTCGGCGAGAGTGAACTTTCTAAGGGGTTGCCGGTGGTATCCTTACCGGTAATCCAGTAGTCTACCTTTTCGCCGTGAGCGGCCTCTTTGTCCTTAAGGGGCAAGACAGCCTTAAAGGTCCACAAAGAGGGCTTGCCTGATCTAACCATAGGCGCTGTCATGGCCCCGCCTGCCGGAGGCAAATCGCCACTGTAGATCTTGTAGTTGAGAGTCAATGACCCTACTTCCAGTTGTTCCACTACCTTGACTATAATCTCTCTGTTCAACGGTTTAGTAGAGTCTCCATGTTTAGGTGAACCGGCGTCCAGGGAAGTCATAAGTGGTGGGGTCCGGTCAATGGTGAAGGTAGAAATCTTCGTCTCTCCAATCAGACCGGCATAGTCTACTGGAGTGACGGTAACCTCATACAACCCATCACCAAATCCGTTAGTCGGGGTGAAGATCAGATGATCGGGTTGGGAACGATCTATGTTCCCCTGATCTAAATAATCTCCACCGTTCCTGGTAATAATTAGTTGAGAATGCTCCTCATCTATCCCCGAAACCCCATTGCTTAGAAAGGCATCAATCTTTGTAGGCAGAAGACTCTCTACATTTATTACGGACTTATCGGCCGGAGTTATCCGAATAACAGCCGGCATCGTATTATCAACCGTGAATATCTCCTCAGACTGGTCAGCGGAGTATAATATACCGTCCGAAGCCGAGACCCGAATGAGATAGGTCTTGGCTTCTTGAACCAGGCTTGTATCCCAAAGGTATTCACCATCATTATCTTCTCCGGTAGCCAGTGGAAGCCATGTGCTGCCGCTATTCCGGCTATAGGCGATAGTGATGTAAACCGTGTCCTCAGGGTCAATGTCGTATGCCTGCCAGCGAATATAGACCTCTCCCCGCAAGTTTTCTCCGCCATTAGGTGAAATAAGGGTCACGGTGGGGGCATGCCGATTGTCTATGGCAAAGATCCCCCTGGTCTGGTCATTATTAATCATATGTCCGTCATTAACGGTTACCCTGACAAGATAGTCAGCATCCGGCAGGTCTTTGGTTTCCCAGTTATACCTGTAAATACCGCTGACGGCCGGCGGCGGACTAAAGGCCGGATTATCCGCTTTGGCATTGATAATCTCTTCCCAATACCGGCCGCCGTCATAGCTGAACTCTATTTTAAAGCTGTCCACCCGGTTATCCACATCCTCTAATTCCCACTCAATCTGGATGCGGCTTGAAGTCTTATGCACATCTCCGTAAGCCTTACCCGCCTGAGGTGAAAGAAGTCTGATGACAGGAATGTGTGGATCATTGTCAATGATAAAGGCCTGGGCAGATTGATCTTCGCCTACCTCTGAATTATCATCTTCATCATCAGCCACTACTTTGATCTTATATCTGACCCCAT
This sequence comes from bacterium, assembly GCA_040753085.1. Taxonomy (NCBI): domain Bacteria; species bacterium. Next base: position 45,543 of record JBFMHI010000005.1, read on the forward strand.
CAGGCACCGAAGTGGTATCCCACGCATAATAGCCATCATCGGCCTCTCCCAGGGCGATAGGATACCAGACCTCAACCGCTCCAGTGGCCTCGCTTATCCGGCCATAATAGATATTAATCTTCAACTTGTCTCCATCAAGATCAGAGGCCTCCCACAGGATAGCCTCCTGGCCGGAATAAACCTCCCCTCCCTTCGGGCTGAGCAATTCAATCGTCGGCTTGTGCCAGTTATTGTCTATTCTGAAAGACGCCTCTGACCGGTCACTCACCCGATGGCTCCCATCAAAGGCCGTAATCCTGACCAGGTAGTTTGTCCCATTTTCCACGGTGGTGGTCTCCCAATAGAAATTCCCGCCACCTGATGACCTTTCCTCTTCCAGTAATTTATACCAGTGCCAGCCATTATCAAAGGAGAATTCCACCGTAACCACCAGAATATCAGCCGCGTCAGGGTCGTTTACATACCATTCTATCTTTTGTCGGCTATGCCAATCTTCTCCACCGTTGGGAGAAATAAGCTCTACTACCGGCGCATCCGGATTGTTTATCTGTAGGACCGGTGAGACAGCCTCCCCGATCAATGTCCCGTCTGTGGCCTGCACCCTGAGGCGATAATTGATATTATCATTCACCCGGCTGGTATCCCACAGGAAACGGCCGGTATTCTCCAAATTAGATATAATAGGCTCCCAGGTTACGCCATTATTTAAGGTGTAAGCAAGGTTGATTAGAAGCCTATCCCCATCAGGATCGCTGGCCTCCCATTTGATCTGCTTAAGACCCGCCCATATTTCTCCGCCGGCTGGAGAGATGAGATTCACTACCGGCGCATCCGGCACATCGATCGTAAAAACCTTATCAGAGACATCTTCACCTTTCAGGCCGCTCGAATCGGTAGCCACAATCCTGATAAGATAGTCAAGGCCATTCCCCGGCATTTTGGTGGTATCCCATACAAATCGGCCGGTATTGGGCAATTCCCCGCCTTGGGGGATCATAGCCCAATTATTCACGCCATCGCCTTTGTAATAAATGCTTACAAAGATATGATCTTCAGGGTCCACATCCGTGGCTGTCCATCTGATCTCATAACTGCCCTTAATCTCTTCCCCGCCATTGGGACTAAGCACCGTTACCTTCGGGGCGTGCTGGTTGTCGATCTCAAAGGCAGCATCAGAGACATCCTCCCGTCCCAGGTTGACATCCGAGGCCACCACCTTGACTAAATAATGGATGCCATCAGGGAGATCGTTGGTTACCCAGTCGTAACTACCGTTGGACCCAATGGGATTCTTCAGATTACTGGCGATGATGTGCCAACTGGCCCCGGCATCATCGCTGTAGAGGAGGGTAATCGTCAGCTCATCATTATCAGCATCTGAGGCGTGCCACTGGATAGGGATAGTGTTACTCCAGGGTAGTTCAGTCTTCCCGCATGGTGGGGCCTCGCAGATACCGTTAGGCGAAATAACCCTGACTACCGGGGCATGGGGGATATTATCGATCTTAAAGACCCTCATCGAACAATCTGTGGCTTTAAGGCCGCTGGCATCCCTGGCCGTTATCATGATAAGGTAGTTTACCCCATCGGCCACGGTTCTGGTATCCCAGTTGTAAACGCCATCATTGGCTTCATTGGCGGCGAGGGTATGCCAGCTTGTCCCGTTATCCACCGAGTAGGCCAGATCAATGGTTATCTTTTCTCCATCACCGTCTTCCGCTGTCCAGCGGATAAGCCTCGACCCGCTCCAGTATTCCCCGCCATCCGGCGAAAGAAGCTCCACCACCGGACCATTGGGATTTTTATCAATAGTGAAGAGGCCTGAGATGGCCTCCCCCATAAGGCCAGTGCCATCCGCCGCCACCACCTTGACCTGGTAAGAAAGTCCATCTTCAACCGTTCTGATGTCCAGGACAGTGGTTTCCTCAGTTAGTCCGGCGGCTATCTCATACCAGAATTCAGAGCCGGCTACTCGATAGTAACAATCAAAAGTAAGGGGATCATTATCGGCATCGGTAGACTCCCAGGTAATCTCTTTAAGGAAACCGCCGGTCTGATCGGTCCATTGATCACCGGCTTGAGGCGCCGTAATATTTACCACAGGCGGATGCAGGTTGTCTATGGTTACCTGGGGATAAGGTGGCATAGTCTCGGTCGTGGCATATCCATCAGTGACCCTGGCCATTATTTCATAATCTCCGTCAACGACTCCGGTCGTATCCCAGGTAAAGACGCCGTCATTAGACTCCCCTGAAGCAATCCTTATCCAATTGGTAGCCCTAACCTGACGGACAAGGATATCGATGGTTAGGGGATCACCATCGAGATCAGTTGCCCGCCAGGTAAGGTTAACAGATTCAGACCACCTCTCGCCACCGGTCAAAGAGGTAATCTCTATCCGTGGGGCATGAGGTGGGGCGGCTGGATTATTATCGATCATAAAGGTCTGGTTGGATTGATCACTCCCGGTCAGGACCCCGTCCGAGGCCTTTACTTTAATCAGGTAATTCACCCCATCCGGAACCGTCTTGGTATCCCAGGAGGCGCTGAAGCGTCCTCCCTCTTCCTCCGTGATATCCAAAGGCGAGATTTCATACCAGTGCCCGCCCCGATCTGGGCTGTAGCTGACCGTATAAGTCGGATGGTCGCCATCCACATCATAGGCGGTCCATTCTATGTTCTGCACCCCCTGCCAGTATTCACGGCCATTAGGACTCAAAAGCTCAACCACCGGGGCAAAGGGTTGATTGTCGATCCTGACGGCTGTCTTTAGCTGAGCTTCCCCAGTTTGGGTCCCGTCACTGGCCATAACCTTAAGCAAATAGTTATCCCCATCCGCCATAGCCCTGGTATCCCAGCGATAGGCCCCGTCATTTCGCTCGTCCTTAGCTATAGTGTACCAGGTCTCCTCGTCGATACTATATTGGATGGTGATGGTCAGCTCATCTCCGTCGCTGTCCCAGGCCTCCCACTTGATGTAGCTGGTCCCTTTCAGGCTCTCGCCACCTGCAGGTTGAAGTATTTTGACCACTGGTTTGTTTTTAGAATTGTCAATAGTAAAGACGCCGTCCGAGGCATCCCAGCTCTCCCGTGGAGAAAAATCCCGAGCCACTACTCGAACCCGATAATTCTGCCCGTCAGGAACGGTGGTTGTATCCCAGGAATAGGCATAGACGGCCTCTTCCGGACTCTCGAAGTCGCTCTGGGAGCCGGATACGATTTTATACCAGGGATCATAATTCTCCACCATGTATTCCATGGTAAAGGCGAGCGTATCGCCGTCTTCATCTCCGGCTGTCCATTTAACGGAAATAGAATCACGTAACACCTCACCGCCATTAGGATAAATCATTCGCACATGGGGGGTGTGGGGGTTATTATCAATAATGACGGTCTGTTTAGCGGTGCCGGTGTAGGTCCCATCTGAAGCCGAGACCCGGATAGTATACCGGCCGTCAGCTACGGTCCAGGTATTCCAGACATACCGTCCACTCTGGAGGTCTTTTTCAGGAATAGGGATGGGATACCAGTGGTCTTTTTCCCCACCAGTGACCGGATAGGCTTGGAATTCAACCTTTACGGTCAAGGGATTACCATCCGGATCGCTGGCCTCCCACCGGATTTCCCGGTTCCCCCACCAGTATTCATCGGCCATCGAGGGAGAGATCAAGGTCACCTGCGGCGTTCCCGGCGGATTCCCGGCCAGACAGTAGATGGCGAAATGACTGACACCCGTTTTGATCTCCTTATTCCTCTTATCTACGACCTCTACCCCTCCCTCCTCGATGGTTTCCCAAACTGCTTCGGTTTCATTCAAGCGATAGATCTGAAGCTCATCTACCGGCACATCTGTCCCATCCACGAGGCCGTTACCATCGGCATCCTGGCAAGGTATTCTAATCTCGACTAAGGAAGCAAAATCCCCAGTAAATCCCTGGCCGGTTGATTTCCAGTAAGCCAGATATTCCCAAACCGTTCCTGGAATAGGCTCAATACTGTTTACATTCTGCCAGTCTTTAGTTATCTCGCTTTCATCATTAATCAGGATGATCAGATCATCGGACACATCGCCCGATTCAAAGACAGCCCTGACCCGGCTCCCCTCAAAGAGAGTTGCCCCAGCCGGCCCGACCTCATGCCCGATGATGAATGGTCCGTCCAAGGTCTTTGTAACCGTATAGGTCCCATCTGTGGCCGTTATCCTGATCAGATTATTCAAGCCATCAGCGAAAGGAGAGAAGTTTAGGTTATATGTCCCATCATTGACCTCGCCGGCCGCGATAGTCTGCCAGGTAAGGCCGCCCTCCGGACTGAACTCGATGGTAATACTTAAGGTGTCATTATCAGGATCACTGGCTGTCCAGGTAATATCTCGAAGCCCGCTCCAGACATCACCAGGATGGGGGGCAGTAATATCAATGACCGGCGGCTTGGGATTATCAATATTAAAGGCAGCCGAAGTGGCCGATCCGGTGCCGCTCAAGGCATCCTGGTCATCAGCCGTAACCCTGATCAGATATTCACCATCCGGCAGATCAGTAGTATCCCAGTCATAGGCGCTGTCATTAAGTTCATTCTCAGCGATAGTGTGCCAGGTGGCTCCGCCATCATGGCTATATTCCAGGGTGATCTTAAGCGCATCCCCATCAGTGTCCGAGGCGTTCCAGGTAATAGTGAGGGTATCACTTACGGTCTGTCCCTGTCCCGGCCAGGTTACGGCCACTACCGGGGTGCAGGGTAGGTTGTCAATCATAAAGACGGCGTCTGAGGTATCTTCCCCACTCAGGCCGGTAGTATCGGTAGCCTTCACTTTCACCAGGTAATTATTGCCATCCAACACGGCCGTAGTATCCCACGCCTTTACCCCGTCGTTGGCCTCTCCCTGACCAATGAATATCCAACTTGCCCCCCCATTGCTGCTGTAGGAGATATCAATAGAGAGCGCCTGGCCATCCTCATCGGAGGCCTGCCACCGGATCTCCGTGCCCCGGAGTTTCTCTCCTCCGTTAGGATAGGTAAGGGTCACCACCGGGGCAGATGGATTATCAACGCTAAAGACAGCATTGGAGACATCTTCATGGGCCAGTCCTGTATCGTCCTGGGCCCTCACTTTAATCAGATAATTTTGTCCATCAGCCACACCGGTCGTGTTCCAATCAAAGCTACCATCATTGGTCTCACCTGTGGCTATCACCTCCCAGGTGAGGTCCCCACTCCGTCGGTAATAAATATCTATCAGCAGTGGATCGCCATCGGGATCGTTGGCCTGCCAGGTGATAGTCCGGGTGCCGCTCCAGGTCTCACCGCCGTTGGGTTGAAGAACCTGAACTACCGGGGAGTAAGGGTGATTATCGATTTTGAAGGCCCCTGAGGTGTCTGAGGCAGTCGATGTCCCATCCGAGATAGTAACGGCCACCCTATACCCTCTTCCATCAGCAACCGTGGTGGTATTCCAGGGATAGAGGCCGTCATTGGCCTCATTATCAGCCAATAGTCTCCAGGTAGTCCCACTATCGGCGCTTACTTCTATCTTAAGGGTGAGGATATCCCCCGGATCCAGATCCCGGCCGTCCCACTTGATATTCTGAGTCCCTGACCAAATGACGCCTGTGGTCGGCGAAGTCAAAGCCACCGTCGGAGAATGGGCATCATTGTCAATGGTAAAGGCCGCCTCTGAAGTATCATTGCCGCTGAGACCATCAGCATCAATAGCCGTAACCCGGACCAGGTAATCCGTGGCATCACCTACTGAGGTCGTATCCCAGGAATAGGTTCCATCATTGGCTTCATTGGTGGCAATGGTATACCAGACACCATTCACTCGATACTCGATAGTGATACCGCTGATATTTCCATCAGTATCTACCGCCGTCCATTGAATCGTCCGGGTACCGCTCCAATGTTCACCGCCATTAGGGGAGATGAGGCTGACCGTTGGGGCATAAAGATTATCGACCGCAAAGGCCCCATCAGACTCATCTTGAGTAGGTGGAAGGGCGCTTCCATCGCTGGCCTCCACCCTTATCCGGTAATTGGTGCCTTCAGGAAAACCTTTTGTCTGCCAGAGGTAAGAGCCATCATTAACCTCGTTGGTAGACAAGGTCTGCCACCCCGTCCCGCTGTTGTAATATATATTTATGACCAGTAAGTCGCCATCTGCATCGGTGGCCTGCCATTTAATCTCGGCCGTTTCCTTCAGATTCTCCCCGCCATTAGGAAAAAGCACTCTCACTTGAGGCGCCCGGTTATTGTTATTCACCTTAAAAACCTTATCCGATTGATCCTGTCCGATGGTATTGCCATCATTGCCGGTGATCCGGATAAGATAATTATTTCCATTAGGAACGCTGAGTGTATTCCAGAGATAACTACTCACACCCTGAAGACCAGCGGCGATATTCAACCAGCTCGATCCCCCGTTAGGACTATATTCGATGGCGACGAGCGGACTGTCTCCGACATCCTCGTCACTCAACTGCCAGGTGATGGACTTATTCCCGCTCCAATTTTCCCCGCCATTAGGTGAGGTCACACTTATCTGCGGGGCATGGGGGATATTATCGATCATAAAGACCCCATCCGAGGCGTCGCTAACCGTATAGGTCCCGTTATTAGCCGTTACCATAATCCGATAATCAGGGCCTTCAGCCATCCGGGTGGTATCCCAGGAGAACTGGCCATCATTGATCTCATTGGTGGCTAAGGGGTAAGAGTCCCCATTGTCCACCTGATAGTAGATGCCTATGGTTAAAGCCTCCCCATAGTGGCTGACCGCCGTCCATTTGACCCAGACTATCCCGTTTAGCTTTTCTCCACCATTGGGACTTAATACCTTAACCTCCGCTAATATCTTTTCCGTCTGGGTCTGAATCTCATTAGAATAACCTAAATAGCCCAGGGCATTATAGGCCTTAATCCGATATGAATAAGGCGTGTTATCAGGAAGACCGCTATCATTGTATGTAGTTACACCTGCCGAAACCTTGCCTATCTCTGCATATACCCCGCCCTCAGATTTCCTCTCGACCGCAAAACCGGTCTCATTATCAGAGGTATCTACCCAACTCAGGGCGATATGAGAAATAGAGCGGCCAGTTACTTGAAGATTAGTAGGAATGGAAGGCGGGCCAGTGTCAACTGCATTGGAATAAGCTGATTCGCCTAATAAATTGTAGGCCTGCACCCGGTAGTAAAGGTGAACATTTAAACTATGAGAATTATCAGTATAAGTAGCCACATCGGCGGTAACTATGGCTATTCCCGTGTAACTTCCGCTTCCCTCCTTCCGCTCGATTCTAAATCCCTGCTCATTATCCGAATTATCTGTCCAGGTGAGAATAATACTGGAAATACCCGCTATGGCCAAATTGGTGGGAGCAGCCGGCGGTCCAACCTTGACTTCATTAGAATAATCAGAATTCCCTGCCACATTATAGGCCCGGACCCGGTAAGAATAATCTGTATTCGGGATAATTCCAGTATCACTATAAGTAGTTACATTGACTCCTACTGTTCCGATTTCCACGTAACTTCCCGAACCTGTCTTTCTCTCAATCCTAAAACCATCTTCATTATGTGAGTTATCCTGCCAGAAGAGATTGATTTGGCTGCTTGAGATAACTTGCGCCGAGAGATTGGTTGGGGCGGATGGCGGAGCGTTCTGAGTAGTGGCTGCGGCCTCATTGGAATATCCTGAATAGCCGATGGCATTAAAGGCCCTGACCCGGTAGGTATAAGTTACCGCCGGGAGAAGCCCGGTATCACTGTAGGTTGTCACGCCAGTCGAGACAGTGGCTATTTCAGCATAGCTGCCGCCACTTGTTTTTCTTTCGATGGAGAAGCCGGTTTCATTGTCGGAATTATCCTGCCAGGAGAGATCAATCCGGGTATTGGAAATGGCCGTGGCATTAAGATTACCCGGATTGGAAGGAACTGTATCCAGGGTAGTAGCAGAGGTGGTATTGGAATAGTCAGAATTAAAGGTCCCCCGATATGCCCTCACCCGGTAATAGTAGGTCGTAGTTTTGGTTAGACCCTGGTCTGCATAAGAAGTTGAATTGGCCGGAGCCGTAGCTATTTGAGTAAAATTAATCCCCTCCAGACTCCTTTCAATCTTAAAGCCATTCTCATCAGTTGAATTATCCTGCCAGGCAAGGTTGATCTGAGAGCTTGAAGCGGCCTGAGCCGAAAGATTGGTCGGGGCATTAGGCGGGGCCTCTTCCGTGGCCGCGCTATCCTCGTTGGAATAACCTGAGTAGCCGGCTCCATTAAAGGCCCTGACCCGGTAGGTATAAGTGGTGGCCGGGGTAAGACTGGTGTCATTATAAGTAGTCGTCCCGGCTGAAACCGTGGTTATCTCGCTAAAGACACCACCGGTTGTTTTTCTTTCGATAGAGAAGCCGGTTTCGTTGTCTGAATTATCCTGCCAGGAAAGGCGAAGTTGAGTGCTTGAAATAACCACGACATCCAGGTTGGTCGGGGCAGCCGGAGGAGTAGCTGAGGTAGTGGCCGCCGCCACGTTGGAATAATTGGAGTTGTTACCAGCACATCCATTCCAGCTATGAAAGGCCTGGACCCGGTAGTAATAAGTTGTGTTAGATGTAAGATTAGTATTGCTCCACGAAGTCGTCCCGGCGCCAAGTGTTTGGACTACAGTGTATGTGGTGCTGCTCGTTCTCCGTTCCACGTAAAATCCAGTCTCATTGGCAGAATTATCCTGCCAGGCAAGATTAACTTGAGTGCTTGAGACGGCAGTGGCCGTTAGATTTCCTGGCGCGGCAGGCACATCACCTGGACTATTAGCCACGGTATACATAGCGGGGATCATAACCTCAACAGGTATCACCTGTCCTAAGGTGTTGGATAACTCAGTAAAGGAAGAGTCAAGACTAATATTACTTGAGTCACACCAATTACCTTCAAGGACATTGAAATTAATCTTAAGTAATTCTCCGGACCCACTTTTCCCAGAAAAGCTCTCATAGCGAATAATTGCCCTGGCCCATCCTGCCGTATTATCGGCATTTACATTTATAATAGGGGCATCTGACACCAAACCCCCTTTCAGTATGTTTGAGGCAAAAGGCGTTGGAATAGTCAAAATAGTAGGATCAAACTCTACCTCCATCTGTAGGGAATATAGATCAGTAACCGTAGTTGTTTCTACAGTGGCCGTAAAAGGAATATTAGGGACGACACTGCCCGGACCATTGACCGTCAAGGTAGCTGCTTCCGCCGAGCCCAAGGTAATGAGCCACACGCCTATCGCTAAAAATATGGTTAATTTGGTTTTCATAATACATTCCTCCCCCTTTTTTGCTGTGATTTGAGTTGAGTTGTAGTAGGTCTATCTTCATACCTTCGTGTCTTGGTAGTGAAAGATTATCACCACCAAGACACCAAGCCACGAAAATTGGGGCCGGTGGTAGGTCTTTGGCTGACCCACCACCGGCTTTTTGTGGTCTTACTTCAACACAATCATCTTCCTGGTCGAGGTAAAATCACCTGCCTTCAACTGATAGAGATAAACCCCGCTGGCTACCTCATATCCCTGGTTATCTTTACCATCCCAGTAAGCAGCTTTCTCTTTAACCTCGTATATCCCGACTGCCTTTTCACCCAGATCAAGGGTCCTGACCAATTGACCGGAGAGTGAATAAATATTAATCACTACCTTAGCTGACTGGCTCAGACCAAAGGGTATCCAGGCCTCAGGATTGAGAGGATTGGGATAGTTCTGAGAGAGGAAAGACCGGATTGGTCTCACCTCAGAATTAAGAAGCTCAAAGGGAAGCTCAATAGCCTGATTACTGCCCAGGGTAATCTCCTTTATAGAGATATCCCCGGCTGAAGCTACTGAAGCCAGTGTAATCTTCAAGAGGTCTCCGGAACCACTTACCCCGGATACGCCGGGCATATTGAGTAAGACCCTCAGTCTACCCTGCTCATTTTGGATATTACTCAGGAGACGAGCCCCCTGGGTTAAACTCCCGGCTTCCACCTTTTCAATCCTCACCCTGGCCGGATCATAGCTGAGGTCACACTGGAGGGTATCAAAACCCTTAACTTCGCTGACAGACAAGGTAAGTTCCCTGGTAGCCACCCCTCTCATCTTCAGTTTGGCTATTTCCTCCGGCGTGGTAATCTTAGTCGGCGCTGGGGCCGAAGGTAAGCCCAGAATAATCCGCTCAATCGCCGTAATATCGGCTGAGCTTACCTTGCCGTCCTGATTAGCATCGGCATTAGCCCAATTGCAGTAGCAGTCGCTGTCAAGGCCCAGAAGGCATCTCTCTAACTTGGTAATATCCAAGATATTAACCACTCCATCACAGTTGACATCACCCCGCAGAGTCGGCGTGGGGAAGGGTTGGCCGCTTATACAGATAGTCGTGTCACTTATATCCATCACGCATATCTCCTGGGCGGCAGTGTCGCCCATGGTCGGGCTATCACTTAAGGTGCTGCAGTTGGTGCTACGGAGGTCAAGGGTGCAGCACGTCCCCACATCTCCTATCGCCCAGAGATATATCTCGACTAAGGAGGTGTCAGAAGTAGTGGTAACCCAACTGTCCACATCTAACATATTGACCAGAAACTCGATGGTTCCAGTCGTGGTATCCATATCTACCATCAGATTCGTCCCCGGGTGAACCGAAGTGTCAGTAGCATCTCCCAACTGGACGGTAGGCGTAGCAAAGCAATTGGTGTCATAAGTAAGGCAAGCGTGAAGTGTATCCATGTAATAAACGGTATCACACATTATATCGGCTCTAAACTGGGTCCCCTGGGCTACAGTATCGCCGCTAGCCACTTGAACCCAGAGATTGGTCCAATTGATAAAGTTTTCCTCAGAAGGGTCACTCCACTCAGAAGCACCGGCCAGATTCCAGCCCTGCACCCTATAGGCTACCGTGCAACCTTGGAGATCGAGGGCCGTAGTGTCAAGATAGGTGGTATCCGAGGTCGAGGCTATCGTAGTCCATGCGGTATAAGGGGAACAACTTGAACTTATCTGAATCTCAAAGGTATCCTCACTATCAGCCGGGCTGCCCCTATCCCAGGTCAATCTGACGCCGGAATCAGTGGCCACGCATTGGAAGGTCTTCACCACGTTAGTCGGGCTATCAGGTTCATTCACCTGGGCCCAACTGGGGGTGTTCATTTCCATATATTCGATACCGGAGTCGTCGACACAGAGTGTCCACGTAGCGGGGTCAGCGCTGTCACTTTCGTCAGCCACTTTCATATAGAGCCTGCCCTTGGCTGTTTGATGAGCGGAAATAAAGACCACCGAATCTCCGCTGTCGCCTACGAAATAAGAAGATACCTGAGTAGAAGCAATGATATCACTGATCACATCCACCACGGTTCCATCGGGACGCCTCACGTAAATATTGGTGGTATCTCCAGGGCTACTGCATCGATCAGAAGTAAAGGTGATGGTATCGCCGGTAGAGGTTATGGCCGGGTCCATATCATAGGCATCGTGGTTGGTTAAATTAGTCAATCCATTACCGTCCATGTCCATCCGCATGATCTCCCAATTATTATTGGTCCCCCGATTGGATTGGAAAACAATGTAAGTTCCATTGTGGGACGGCGCCTGGTTATTATAACCATCATTGGTTAACCTTGCCTGGCCGGTCCCATCTGTCTCCACCTTATATATCTCCCAATCACTCTCACCACTCGGAACAGCGGAGAAAACTACCCACTCAGTGCCTGTCGTCCTACTGGTGGAAAAAGCTGGTTGAGCCGCTGTATCCATAGTTTCACTGAGCGTCGTCTCAACTCCAGTGAAGATATTCTTCTTATATATCCCAAACTTACCATTCTTCTTGGCCGCGAAAACTACCTCTCTACCATCGGGTGAGATGCAAGGATCGATATCATCATAGGCATTGTTAGTCACCTGTTTTGGTTTTGTATCCGGAAAATCGAGGTAATAAATCTCCCAATCTCCCTTGCCATCATTATCAGGGTCGTCAAAGCCCTCAAAGACGAACCGGTCTATCTGGGCCATAGCCTGGCCTGCAAAAACAAAACCTAAGCTCAAGACAACCAGTAAAGCCAACATCCAACCATTTCCTCGTTTCATAACCTACCTCCTTATGTTTTTAGGTCTTTGGGTGGTCTTTGTCCCCCCATTGTCTTGCCCGAAATTAATCCACATTATTGTGGATTCGACAGTTAAAAGTTCTCCCTAAGCCATTGGTATTGTTGGTGTTTGTAAGCCGAGCCGCCTTTAGAGGTAAATGTTCTATTCTAAATGGGTTAAGCTTAAAAACCCGTGAGAACTTTTTAACTGTCAAGTATGGACAGAACCAATAATTCTCCTATGGCCCCCTTGCTTCTGTCATAATATCCCCTCCTGTTTTTGTTTAGCGGTCTGGTTCATCGTTTGGTCCAATCGGAATAGAGTCGACCGTCCACAAAGTCCACCTAGTCCACACCGTCCACATAGTCCACACCGTCCACCTGGTCCACCTAGTCCACATAGTCCACACCGTCCATAGACGGCAGCTCGCCGGCTATTGACCCTGAACGGTTCTAAGAGTGACCGAAACGATAACCCAGGCCTAGTGCCTTGTCACGTTAGTATTTATGGGTAGAGTAGGGGCGAATAATTATTCGCCCCTACCTCCTCCTTTTGCAAGGACGATTCGCGAATCCGCCCTTACTGTAGGGGCACGTTACAACGTGCCCCTACCGCCTTGTCAAGATAGAAGTTATCTGTTAGTGCTTGTCTTTATGCCGAAAGGTTAAATTACCCAAATAAGCAATCATAAGGGTTACCCTTACAAAAGATGAACCCATTAAAGCAAGCTTGACAAGGCACTAGACTCAGATAAGATTTAATGGGATAGGCTTTAAATGGACACAACTATGGTGAGATCTTAGGAGGGTTTTTAAAAAAGAAAATCTCCCTGGCTTTTTTAACAAGCACAAGGAGAATCAGGGAAAATTAGCGGGCTAGATACTGTTGTATCTGAAGAAATTAGAGGAAATACACTTGGGATGCAGTTATTTATTATCCCGGACCAAACATGGATGATCCCTACACCAAATCCCTTTTTAGCCTGATAGCTTCTTTCCTCCATGAAGAACCAGCCCTTTCTTGGAAAATCTCTGTGAGCCACGATCAATTATTAGGTAGTCTGTTGGGTCTCATTTCAAAACCCAACCTGCCTGGCATGATTGTTGTAAGACTTCCTTCCACTGCGTTACAGGCTCGGCCATCTAAATCAACTGCTCAGTATACGGCTTCTTACCCATAACACCTACCATTTTTAGACTAAGATCACCGACTGGTTTATTTTAATAACTTCTTGCCTGGATATGACCTTCCATTCAAATAAATTTAAAGTTATTTGTAACTACTCAGGCAGATAGGCTGAAATTCAATAGCCTTCAGTCTCCCGCCTATTCACCTGCATAATTACAATCGTTTTTTATTATACCAAATAATCGGCCATTTGTCAACAAAAATTTTCAACCTTGCAATTAGAAATTATAAGCAATGAATTAAAATTTTCCCTATACCCTGTCAGGGCTTGACCTTATGGAATACTATCATTCCGTAGATTGGAATCTACGGCTAAATTCCTTTACGCCTTCGGCGTATAAAATAGGATATATTAATAAAACCCGTTCCCTGATTTTCATCAGGGCAAGTTCTGACAGAACCTGCTCCTGACAGGCTCTGGAGTTCAGGAATCATTATGAAAGCCCGAAGGGCGGCAGTATATTAGCCGTAGGTTTGAACCTACGGAACATTAGATTGAAAATTAATTAAGCCCCGCAGGGGCGAAGGAAAAAATCCGACCTGTATGGTTAGGTTGTAGACTACTGACGCTGAAAGCGTCAAATTTTTTTTATGTTTCTTATCTACGTCCCCCATCTTTCCAAAAAAGAGACAATGACCACCCTAAGAGCTAAGAAAGATTACCGCAGAGGGCAGAGAGAAAACGCTGAGTATATCATTCATCTTCCTCTTTAGGTCCGCCTCCGAACCAGCCTTCAAAGACAACTCGACTGGCAATCGCAAAGCCAAGTAATCCCATATTCTCGCCCGTATAAGCCGCCATAAAACTCCAGTAGCCCCCAGGGAAGTCCTGGAGATACCACCGGAAAAAGACCCAGATCAGCCACACCACGGCTATATCAAAAATGATATCGAAGATCCAGATACCCCAGAGCAGATCCCTATCTTCATCTTCAAATTCCGGGGCAAGCCACTTGAGGGCGCGATAGGTAGAGAAGGTTAAGAATAGATTAACAAGGGCAATAAATAGGTAACCCATTTTCTGTTCATGTTCTCCTTGTCCCCCCATCCTCAATATTCTATCCCTTCTCGAGCCGGGATGCCCTGATCATAAGGGTGTTTCAGTGGGACCATTTCCGTGACTAAATCTGCCCTTTCCATCACCTCGGCAGGGGCATACCGCCCGGTAAGAATAAGTTCTACCTTGTCCGGTTTTTGCGAGATTAGATCAAGGATGACTTCCGGTTCTACCAGACCAAGATGGAGGCAGTTGTTTATTTCATCCAAGACAATAACATCGTATTGCCGACCCGTCAAAAGGCGGTTCACTTCTTGTAAGAGGCTGTTTATTTCAGACTTGACTCGCGATCTTTCCTCCTCTGTAGGGTGGGGGAATCGATATCTCTGCTGGCTTTGAATGACCCTGATGCCTAATTTCCTAAGAGGGCTAAGTTCACCACTTGAGCCGGGTTTCAGGAACTGGACCAGACACACCGTGAGCCCCCGACCTAAAGCCCTAATGATCTGGCCAATCGCGGCCGTAGTCTTGCCTTTACCTTCCCCGGTATAAATCTGAGTAAGCCCTTTTCTCATTTCGGATACGGACTGTGTGGACGGTGGACTCTATCCCGATTTGACCCCAACAATAAACAAGACCCACCATCGGCCTTATTATTCACCTCATCGTCGAAAACTCCCGGCCGTGGTGGGTGACCTTAATAATAGGTTGGGAGAGATAAGTCGGGATTTCCTGGCCAATGAGCCGGTAGACATTCATCAGGTGGGTTCTAAAGAGTAGATCAAACTCCCGGTCGTTGTATGAGCCGTGTTCCTCCCCATACCACCAGCACCAGTCACTTCCTTCAGCGATATAAATCTCCTGCCAGGCCTGCTCTCTTGCCTTTTGATCGGCTTGTCCCTTAGCCTCTTGCTCAAACTTAACCAGGGCCTGACGGGCCGCATAAAGGTAATTCCAGGCAGTATTATCCTCTTCATGTCCGATCCATATCTTGAAGTTGTTATTGATCCAAGAACCAGGAAATAGTCTAGGCAGGGTCTCAGCCGGCGGATGATCCTTTAGATATTCACTGGCGGTGACTGTCTTTATCCATAGGTCGGCACTTAATTTTTGGTAAAGCAAACCCAGGAAATCCCAGCCATCATTTTCATAGTATTCCCAGGCATTTTCACCATCCATAATGATAGCCACCAGGTGATCCCCGGGGAAATTATTAACAATCTTGCGGATGACATGCAACCGTCCCATCAGATCAGCCACGGCCTCTTCTGTATCCCACTGCCAATATTCAAAACTGAGGAGATTACTCAGGGTGGTATCCCGAAAGATGCAGTCTATCTGATATTCTCCTATTCGAATACGATACGGTTGGAACTTGACATGAAAACTAAACTCAGAGAAATCAGGACTATTCTTTAAGGTGTTGGCCAAGATAGCCTCATCAGTGGCTATCCAGTTGATCCCTCGCTTAGCCATCATCGGAATGATGGCTTCACTGACTGATCCTTCAGCAGGCCACATCCCACGGGGCGGTCGGTTAAAATGTTTCTTATAATAAGAAATAGCTGCTTCTACCTGGATTTCAGCATCTTCTGGGTGGACGAACCGATTCCTGGGTAATGGCGCCTCAGGCATAGCCCTCAGGGTAATATCTGTGTCACAAAGCAAAGGAAGGATAGAGTGATAATAAGGCGTAACCGAGACCTCAATCTGACCGGCTTCCTGGAGTTTTTGGTAAATAGGCAGGATCCGGGCCATAACCTCCATCTGTTTTTCAAGGACTGCTCGTTTATCCGCTTCAGTAAAGTTCCGATCTTTTTCGATCAGGGCTTTAATCGTCTCATCTCTGGTTTTGAAGAAGGGATCAAACCAGGCCAAATTAAACCAGACCTGAAGGTCCCTGAAGTCCTGCACGCTAAATTCTTTAAGGGCTTTTTCTCTTCCTCCAGCATCTTCCCCCCGGCGTTCCAGAAGCTCCCTATATCTGGGATGAACCCTGACCATATTGTCCCAGTGCGCCATAAAGAAACTATCCAGAATGAATCTTTTATCATCTTTGTTTAATTTACTCGCTGGCTTACGACTCAGACACAGGTGGTCGTCTTCAGTTTTGCCCTCCAGATAGCCCTCTATTTGTTCCATAAGAGAAGGGGTAAGGTTAAAGGTCTGATGTATCTGAGGATATTCTTCCAAGATAGCGGCCATATCGTAGTAGTCCTTAATCCCGTGAAGTCTTACCCAGGGAAGGATACATCGGCCGGAAAAGTTATCCTTGTAATAGGGTTGATGCATGTGCCAGAGAAAGGCTAAATAAAGCGGTTTTTTAGTCATTTTTTGTGCCTCCTTTAACGTTCTGAACTCTCTTGAGGTTTTCTACGGCAGCGGCCGCCCTCTCTTTGTCTCCGACCTGTTCGAATATCTTCCTGGACTGGCTGATAAGCTTAACCGCTCTCTCATAATTCCCCACCCCCGCATGGACCATCCCCAAGTTATTAAGAGTAAAAGCTAATCCGTAAAAATCGCCAATTTCGTGTTTGATGGCCAGACTCTTTTGGTAGTAATCTATTGCTTCGCCTACTTCACCTCTGGCCTCACAGAGGCTGCCCAGGTTGTTATAAGTAGCCGCTATGCCTCGACGATCTCCCAATTCCTCTTTTATCCCCAGGCTGAGTTCATAGTATTGAGTGGCCTGATCAAATTCACCTCGATCCTGATACAGACTGCCCAAGTTGTGATAGGTATTAGCCATAGCCCGACGGTCTCCTACTTCCTCGCTTATCTTAAGATCCTTCTCATAGTAAGTTATCGCTCCCTCCATATCCCCCCTGTTCTGACAGATACTGCCCAGGTTATTAAAGGTAGCCGCCATAGCCGGAAGGTTTCTTAGCTTTCTGGCAATGGAAAGGGCTTTTTGGTAACAAACCACTGCCCTGGCCCATTCACCTTTGATCTTGCATAGATTTCCCATATTGTTATAAGTCGGGATTAAGGTCTCCTCTTCTGAGATTTCCAATTTAAGAGAAAGGGATTTCTCGTAATAGCTGGCTGCCTGGTCAAGTTCACCCTGCTCTTGATAAATACTGCCCAGGTTATTATAAATAGCGGCCGTTCCTGAGACATCC
>JBFMHI010000006.1 GCA_040753085.1 bacterium
GGCTTGTCCCTGTCCGTGCTTGTCCATGTCCGTTCCGTAGACGGACAACCACAAGGGTTGTCCCTACAGCCTAAGGACAGACCCTAATCACGGACACGGCTCACGGATTTTCCGTGTTTCATCTGTGCGCATCTGTGGCTGAACGGTTACGCCCTTTTTTGAACAGGTCTGCCCCTACAGAGTAAATTAAGACAATGAAAGAACTAAGTATCATTGCCTTTTGCTGCTCTCGCGGTTTAGCCGACTTAGAAGAAGTGGTGGATTGCGAGGCCAAATTGGGTGTAAAAATAAGACTGCTTCCCTGTTCCAGTAAGATTGAAGTGGCCCATTTGTTGAGCACCTTTGAATCCGGCCTTGATGGGGTGATAGTGGCTGGATGTCCGGAAGGAGAATGCCAGTTTGTAGATGGGAATCTATTGGCCGGAGGAAGGGTGGCTTATCTTAAGAAGATGCTGGCTGAGATTGGATTAGAAGAAGAACGGCTCAGAATGCATCATCTGAACCCTGCCAAAAAGGGTGATTTGTCTGAAGTATTGGCCGATTTCTTAAATAAAATAAAAGAGATGGGGCAAAGCCCACTATTGACAGAACACAAAGCCCAGAACCCAGATGACAGAGAAATCTGACTTCTGAGGTAAAAGAGGATGCCCAAAAAATATCACATTCCCATAAAACCCACGCCGGGTAGGTTTCCCTCCATAGGTAGATTTTACATCATAGAACAGGACCAGTATTGCCTGCACTGTCCCACTAATTCTTGTGTTAAGTATAACTGTGCCTATGGCGTCTACAAAGAGCGAAGGTTTGATTCAAAAGAATGGAAGGATACCATTGATTATCTGTGTAAAAACTGCTTTCGCTGTATTCAGGAATGCAAGGCAAAGGCGATAAGCAAAACTAAAAATCCCGAGTATCTTCAGCTTGGGGATGACTATTGGAAGCCAGGCATAATTACTTCTCTCTGGTATCAGGCCGAGACAGGCAAGATCCCTGTCTCTGGAGCCGGTTACCGAGGCCCTTTTGTTGGTCCTGGATTTGATGAAATGTGGACCGACATGAGTGAGATAGTAAGGCCGACCAGGGATGGCATTCACGGCCGAGAATATATCGCCACCAATATTGACTTAGGCCGCAAACTCCCTTCCCTTAGATTTGACCCTGAGGGAGGGCTTCTCTCTACTCCCTTCCCTTCCATTGACCTGCCTATGCCCATCATATTCAATCCCCTTCCCTTTGGGGCATTGAGCGAAAATGTAACCCTGGCTATGGCTAAGGCCGCTAAAACCCTGGGTATTATGATGGTGGTTAATGACCGGGAGTTATCTCCTTCCCTTATTCCCTACCGGGAACACCTTATCCCTTGCCTTAACGGTGAAGGAAAGGAGATAAAGGGATCAAAGGCGGTAGAGTTTCCCTACCGGAAAGGCTGCCTATCCAAGGTTAAAGAACTTAAGGCCAAAAATCCGGAAGCGGTGGCCCTGATCAAAGTCATCTTAAATAAAGAAGCAAAGAGGACAGTATTGGAACTGACTAAAACCGGGGCAGAGATAATTCACCTCTCTGCTGATATAAACGGCCATGAGTTTGAAGAAAACCCCTCCTTTATCAAAGATGCCATCCGTAAGATTCATACCCAGTTAGTAGAAGAAGGTATCCGGGATGAAGTGACCTTGATTGTCTCAGGCGGTATTGCTCAAGCCGAACATCTGGCTAAAATTATGCTTTGTGGGGCGGATGGCTGCGCCATTGATCTGCCTCTTCTCATTGCCCTGGAATGCAGACTTTGCAAGAGGTGCGTCAAGGGCTTGTCCTGTCCTGTAGAGATTGATTCTATAAATCCTGACTGGGGGGCGAGAAGGATTGTAAACTTAATGGGCGCCTGGCATTCTCAATTAATAGAGGTAATGGGAGCAATGGGAATTCGAGAGGCAAGAAGATTAAGAGGTGAGACTGGTCGAGCTATGTTTTATGAGGATATGGAACGGGAGAGGTTTGGAGAGCTGTTTGGAAAGAGGAGCCGTTAATATGGAGGTAATATCTACCCCTTCCAGATACAGGAACCCTATTTCTAAATATATGGTAAAACGGGGGCCACAATGCATCAAATGCGGCACTTGTGCCGAGAAGTGTCAGGCAGATGTCCATAAGATTATACCCACTGCGCCCTCAAGACCAAAGGAACACCTATGTTGGGGGGATTTTTGTGATAACCCCTGTGTGAAGTATTGTCCGACCGGCGCCTTGAGGGTAGAGAATAATCCTCTCTTTGAAGCCCTGGGTGATTATCGCTGGACACCTGATTTGCTCCTTTCCACCTGGTATCAGGCAGAAACAGGCCAGATACCTCCGCCCTATCTGGAATACAAGATTGGGGCGTCAGGCGGTGGCTTCGATCGTTTGAGATTCAAATTCCCGCAGAAAAAGGGTGATATCCCTTTAGAGGAGATTTCCCTCTCCATAGCCTTAAACAGGAGTGGCGATAATCGTCCTACGGTAGAGATCGGGATGCCTATCTATGGCGGCGGAATGTCTTATGGGTCAACCGCTCTTTCAGTAATGACGGCCAGGGCTAAAGCCGCCTCTATGCTCAATACCTTTACCTGCACCGGGGAAGGCGGTTATCCTGAGGCCCTTTCAGCCTATGATGACTACGTCATCACCCAGGTAGCTACCGGACTCTTCGGGGTCAGGGAAGAAACCATTCAACGGGTAAGAATGGTAGAATTCAAGTATGCCCAGGGGGCAAAGCCGGGTTTGGGAGGCCATCTCTTAGGTGACAAAGTCACCCCGGAAGTAGCCAAGATGAGGGAAGCCGTAGCCGGTTCTTCCCTTTTTTCACCTTTTCCTTTCCACTCGGTCTATTCCATTGAGGACCACAAAAAGCATGTGGACTGGATAAAGGAGATAAACCCAAAGGCCCTGGTTTCGGTCAAGGTTTCAACTCCCACTGATGTGGATATGGTGGCCGTAGGCAGTTATTATGCCGGCGCCCATATCATCCATTTAGATGGAAGCTATGGCGGCACAGGGGCAGCCCCGGATATTGCCAAGAAAAACATCGCCATGCCGATTGAATATGCCATCCCCTTTGTGCATAAGTTCTTGACTGACGAGGGGGTTCGGGATAAAATAACCTTTATGGCCTCAGGGGGTCTCCGGACAGCCTACGATGTGGCCAAGGCCATTGCCTTAGGGGCCGACGGATGTGTGATCGGCACCGCCGAGTTAGTGGCTTTAGAATGTGTCAGATGCGGGAATTGTGAATCCGGCCGGGGGTGTGTCCGGGGGATTGCCACCACAGACCCGAAATTGTCTTCTATGATCACGGTTGATTGGGGGACGCAGAGGATTTATAATCTCTATTCTGCCTGGCAGACACAGCTTAAGGATATTCTCAGTAAACTGGGTATGAAGAGTGTCAAGGAATTGGTGGGCAGAACCGATTGTCTGGCCTATTTAGATTATGGCTGATTTGTAACTACTCAGTCCCTAAGACACAAAGATTACCAATAATAGCACACGGATTACACGGATGAGACGGATTGACACGGATAAAAATTTATTAGAAAAAATCCGTGAGAATCCGCCAAAATCTGTGTCATCCGTGTGCTATTCCATCATTCTTTTCGTGCCTTAGTGTCTTAGTGGCTGAATAGTTACGATGAGGACAAGATATGAACTGGGCTAAAAAAATTATTACTTCCAGACAGAATTTGATCAAGGCCTTCCCCCCTCCCAGGGCCAAAAAATCCGAAGAGGAAGGCGGCTGCGGGGTAACGGGCTTTGCGTGCTCTATTCCGGTAAGTGGCAAACACATCTTTGAGCCATCCATCCAGATGCACAACCGGGGTAATGGCAAAGGCGGAGGGATTGCCGCCGTAGGATTTTCACCGGATGAGATGGGTGTGTCTCAAAAAATTCTGAAAGAGGATTATCTGCTGCAGATCGCTTTACTTGAGCCTGGAGCTGGCCAAGATATAGAAGATAAATTTATCACGCCTTTCTTTAAGGTGGATAAAGCGGAACGAATTCCTACAATCAAAGATTTTCGCGATCTCCCCAGCTTAGAGGTAAAGCCGCCAGATGTGCAGCGATACTTTGTCAGGGTGAAACCGGATGTCCTGCGTGATTTTATCACCCGGAACAACCTCGAAAATATGGACCTTAGACGGGCGGAAGATGAATTTATCTATCAGAACAGCTTTAAGCTCAATCAAAAGTTCTATGCCTCTCTGGGGGAAAAGGCCGCTTTTGTCCTTTCCCAAGGGCGGAATATGATGATCTTAAAGATTGTTGGTTACGCCGAGGATGCGGTTAAATACTACCAATTGGAAAACTTTAAGGCCCACATCTGGATCGCCCATCAACGTTATCCTACTAAGGGCAGAGTCTGGCATCCTGGCGGGGCTCATCCCTTCTGCGGTATGAATGAGGCCCTGGTTCATAATGGCGATTTCGCCAATTACCACTCGGTCACAGAATACCTGAAACAAAGAGGCTACCACCCCCTCTTTTTGACCGATACGGAAGTGAGTATCCTTGTCTTTGATTTACTGAACCGGGTCTATGGTTATCCCTTAGAATACATCATTGAGGCCTTGGCTCCTACCACAGAGCTTGATTTTGACCACTTACCCGAGGAAAAACAGAGAATATACCGCCTAATTCAGGCTCATCATATCCACGGCTCCCCTGATGGCCCCTGGTTCTTTATTATTGCCAGGAATAATCCTTATGAGGATTATCTCCAGTTAATCGGCATTACGGATACCGCAATGCTTAGGCCACAGGTCTTTGCCTTATATGAAGGGCCGAGCCGGCCTGGCGAGCCGAGCCGGCCTGGCGGGCCGAGCCGGCCTGGCGAGCAAATTCAAATTGGCCTCATCTGCTCGGAAAAGCAGGCCATTGATGCCACCCTACATTCTCTGGCCAAGGAGGATCCCAGATTCTCTCTGGTGGCGGATAAATACTGGAATGCCAGGGGCGGAAGCCATACTGATGGGGGCGCTTTTATATTTACCCTTAAGGATGGGGGGTTAATCTGCACCGATAAATTCGGCCGGAGAATTTCAGCGCCGCCGGATCAGAAGTATACTGATCTAACCTTAGAGATCAATACCCCTCCATCGGCGACGTCCATCAAAGAGAGAATAAAGGAGTCGGCAGAGGCCTTCGGATTATTTGAATATATTAAAGGAGAGATTTCCCATTGGGATTATAACTGTTTTAGATGGGCGTGTGATGAGATGGTAAAGGCCTCTTTTAAGGAAGATTCAGTTAAAGGGACCATGATTGAGGCCTTGACCTTGCTTAACGACTTGCCGTACGATACCACCGATAAGAAGAGAAGCTTAATCCTGCAGATAATTAGAGAGGCGCTCCATCAGATTTTCTCTCGCACACCATATCTGAATGAAAAAGGCGACTCTCTTTACCGGCTGATTGATTGGGAAAGAAGAGAGAGTTTAAGAAAGCCAAAAGAAAGAGAAGAAGTGCTGATTATAAATGCCTCCTCCTTTCCTCCGGAGGGGGATGATTGTGACGCTCGAGTGATTGTTGAGGCGTATGCTCTTGGATGGAAGCGTTTTATGGCTTATGGATATAAAGGACAGAGATTCTGTGGCTGCGGGTTAGGTCCTGAGACAAAAGGTGTAAGGATAGATGTTTATGGTTCTTCCGGTGATTACCTGGCTTCAGGAATAGATGGGCTGGAAATATATGTCCATAACAATGCTCAGGATCAGTTGGGACAGATTATGAAGGCGGGAAAGCTGGTGGTTTACGGCGATGTAGGGCAAACCTTCATGTATGGAGCCAAAGGCGGCCAAGTATACGTCCTGGGTAATGCGGCCGGAAGGCCCCTCATTAATGCCGTGGGCAAGCCGAGGGTAGTCATAAACGGCACCTGCCTTGATTATCTGGCCGAGTCATTTATGGCCGGAGACTCTCTTAAGGGCGGAGGGTTTGTTATCCTGAATGGGGTTATGCGCGATGATAAAGGCCGAATCCGTGAGCAACCCACCCCCTATCCCGGCAGCAATCTCTTCTCCCTGGCATCTGGTGGGGCCATCTATCTTAGAGACCCCCACAGAAAAGTAGTGAAAGAACAGTTAAATGGTGGGGAATTTGTGCCTTTAACCAAAGAAGACTGGGAGGTCATCCTTCCTTATCTTAAGGAGAATGAAAGGATTTTTGGGATATCCATCGAGGATGATCTTTTGAGGGTAGATGGGGAAAAGAGAAGGCCGGAAGAGGTCTACCGTAAGGTGCGGGCCGTAAAGCTTTCGGTCCTGACCGAGGTGGCCAGTGCTGAGGAATAGAAGTCATTAGTGTCTTCTGGCTCCAGTCACCAAAGGTAATCGGACGGCAAACTCTGTTTCGGTTTGGAAGAATTCCGGCTCCGGATAACCCTGTTCTTTCAGTTCTCTTTTGCTGTTGGCTATCCCTAAGCCTAAGCAGGTCATAAGGCCTTGAAGGAATAAGAAATGGGTAACCAGTGGGTTTCTTGAAAAGCGACGATTTACTACCTCTTCTACTCTCATCCCTCTGGGAAGAATACCCGGGGAGTAGAACTCAAAGCGGTCATCAAATAATAGAACCTTTACGGAGGAATCAGTCCGGGAATAATCCCGGTGAGCCACGGCATTGGTGATGATCTCTTTTAGAACTTCCTCCGGATACCAGCCGAATTCACTGCTCAGGGAAAAGCGGTTATTATCTTTGATAAACCTTACCCCTCCTTCTATTTGAGCCGTCAGGGTTCCCTTTATCTCCATCCGATCGGTTATCTCTTCTCCTTCGCCGCAGATTACCTTAACCACTGCCTGAGGCAGATATCGCTGGGGCTTTCTACCAAAGCAAAGCAGACCCCCTACCGTAGGGACTGCCTCCGGCTTATAATCAGTCAGTATCTCCATATTCCTTAAAAGATCGATCAGAGAGATATCGAGATCATCTATCGAACGGTCGTATACCTTCTGAAGATAAGAATCTACCTTATTAAGATCAATGTCTTCTAATTTACTGCCGCGGATGGGAGAGAGATCGAAGGCCGCCGGGAGAGGTGAGGCCACAAAGCCGCTCTTTTCCTTCTGGCTTTCTTCTTTTTGCCTTAGAACACGAGGTAACGAAGGGAAGTCAATCCTCTCTTCGAGTTTTTGTCTGTGATCCGGTTGGATATATTCTTGCTTGAATTTCTCGATGGCGCTAAGCACTTCTTTCTCCAGACCCCTGGCCGGGATGTGCCTTGCCCCCCTACCCAGGACAATCAGCTTTAATTGACGATCTGAGGTGGCTACTTTAATGGAACCGGGTTCAGGACTCTGGTAAACCTGTCTTTCGATGTAGGTATCGGCTGTCTCTCCCGGCTTCGAGTAGATGACCTTTATGGATTCATCCCCTGAAATATCTCCTGGGCTTTGAGTTCCCTTTTGGCCGTCAAAGACAACGGTTACCTCTACGCCGGTGCAGTCCTGATACTCGGAAAGATACCGGATAAGCTCGGCTCTCGCCCCTTGCAAGCCTGCCTTCCTGATAAGCTTTCTTAGTTCCGGCCAGGCATTAAGTATATTATAACCATCAACAATCAAGGAAGAAGACAATTGTTATTTACAGCTCCATCTTGACCAGGTCTTCAAACTTCATATCTATTTCCAGGATACCGACAATCTCTTCATTTTCATCCCGAATAGGGGCAGAGACGGTGATACAAAGGGCCCCGGTTATGCGAGAAGTATAGAAATCAGTCACATAGGGGTTGCCGTCTTCTATGGGATGAATAAACCAATTCCGGTCGGAAAAATTTTCATCCCGAAGGAGATTTTCATACTTAGCCCGGTCAGCCCGTTGGGTCACATTCCGGGTTACCCTGTTTCCTTCCGCATCAACGATATAGATGAGCTGGATAAAATGATTATCCTCTACGGTTCGGATCATAACCGGCAGACAGCGGTTAACGTCCATAGATCTAATCTCCGGATCCTCAACCATAGATATAACCAATTCTCGACCTATCCGACCGGCCCTCAATTTAAGTTCTTCCAGATTGGAGTGGAATAGTTGAGGCAGATGCTTCTTGACCTGGGCATACATCTCCCTTTCTGCGATAGAGGTCACCCGTCCGGTCTTATACTGTTCTTCCACCCATTTCTGGATCTTGATTACCTCGGGATGCCGCTTATCGATCATCCTGTCACCGGTCAATTCCAGATGCCGGTTAATCCAGTGGGCAATCCCGGCAATCCCGGATTTATCACTTATGGCCACCTCTAAGGGACGATTAAGAAGCAGCTTGGTATCAAAGATATTGTAGATCTCCTCATCCTTCAGGGCGCCATCGGCATGAATGCCGGCCCAGGTGGTATTAAAATTAGTTCCGACAAAGGGATAATTGGCTGGTATCCGGGTTTTGAGTTCACGGCGGAAATATTCAGCCATCTCAGTAATAGCGGTTGTATCCACCCCCTCTGTTTCTCCTTTGAGGCCAAGGTATTCTATGAGCAAACCTTCAATGGGGGGATTGCCGGTGCGTTCTCCCAGGCCCAATAATGTCCCGTTGGCGGCTGAGCATCCATAAAGCCAGGCGGTAGTTGCATTGATGAGAACGTGGTGGAAGTCATTATGTCCATGCCATTCCAGTTGAGCTGAGGGAACGCCGCCTTCGTGAATAAGACCATAGATCAATTTGGGCACGCTTCTGGGCAAGGCCGCTCCCGGATAGCTCACGCCATATCCCAGGGTATCACAGACCCGCACCTTGACCGGAAGCCCGCTTTCTTCAGAGAGCTTCCTCAGTTCCTGAACAAAAGGAATGACAAATCCGTAGAAGTCAGCCCGAGTGATATCCTCTAAATGACATCTGGGAGTAATTCCGGCCTCCAGGGCGGTCTTAACCAAATCCAGATATCCTTCCATGGCCTTTTTCCTGTCTTTTTTCAATTTTAGAAAGATATGATAATCTGAACACGAGGTAAGAATCCCTGTTTCGGAAAGACCCATCTGCTTGACCAGTTGAAAGTCTTCTTTCACCGCTCTTATCCAGCCGGTTACTTCCGGATATTTATACCCCCTTTCCAGGCATTTCTCCACTGCCTCCCGGTCTTTGTCACTATAAAGGAAAAATTCACTCTGTCTTATTACCCCCCTTTCACCGCCCATCCGATGAAGAAAATCAAACAGAGTCACTATTTGATCCGGCGTATAAGGTGGCTGAGCTTGCTGTCCATCCCTGAAGGTAGTGTCGGTAATCCATATCTCTTCAGGCGGCTCCATAGGGATGATCTTGTAATCAAAAGGGATGCGGGGAACCTTATAGTAAGGAAAGATGTCACGCAGAAGCTCTGGTTCGTCACGTTCTAATAAGGGATATGTAGCCGCTGGTCTGGCTAAGACTTCCTTTAATTTAGTCATTGATTTCACCTCCTCTGTAAATTTCGATGCTCGATGCTCGATGCTCGATCCTCGATGTTCGATACTCGGTATCTACTCAAAATCAAGTTGAGAACTTGTCAATTGCGAGCCCGAACGGAGTGAGGGGAGGGAACAATCCGTCCTGTTTCGCCTTCGGCTTGCAGTCCTCGCATTACGACACAGCCTCTTCAAGGGTAATAATATTGCCCGCCCATTTCACCCTCACCCTATCCCTCTCCCATCAAGGGAGAGGGAATTTTGCTTTATCTCCCAACTAACTGCTTAACTTAGTTTTGAGTAGTTACCGAATTTTTAAGACGATTGCCTTGTTCGTGCTTGGGCATACGCTAAACAGATACAAAAAATCAGTGTTTCATCCGTGTAAATCCGCGGCTGAATAGTTACATTAAATTTATCCTGAATAGAGCTAAAAGTCAAGTCTTTTTTGCCATAAAAAAACCTCCCGCCGGCTATAAACCGGCGGGAGGTTTCTGATTAGGTCCGGAGCTATTTAAGGACAATCATCTTGCGAGTTGAGACGACATCTTTGGTGACCAATTGATAAAGATAGATACCACTGGCGGCTTCCTGGCCTGAATTGTCTCGACCATCCCAGTAAGCGGCTCGCTCCTTATCGACATATGTTCCGGCCGAAAGTTTCCCCAGGTCCAGGGTTCTAATTAGTTGTCCAGAGAGGTTGTAGATATTGATATTCACCCTGGTGTCTGTAGACAGGGCGAAGGGGAGCCAGGTCTCTGGATTAAACGGATTGGGGTAATTCTGGGAGAGGCTTGATCTGGCCGGTATCTGGGCGGCTACTCCCTGGGTGATAATGTGGGCCAGGAACTCTTTGATCGCCTGGTTACCTTCGGTATGGGGACTATTCTTTATGGCCTGATACATTGCCCTGAAGGCCTCCAGATGTTCGGCGTAATAGGCCGGATCAAACTGAGGCGACCGGTTGGGCGCGGCATTGGGGTTGTGGGTTTTGCCCCAGTTAAGGCCGATCACCAGGACATCAGAGGCATTAACTGTGCCGTTGCCGTTGGCATCAGCATAGCTCGCGGCTTCTGTCGACCAGATATAGACGGTTTGCACCTTCCAGGAAGTCGACGCCCCGACACGGGCTGACCCGGTTTGTCCCCAATAGATACCTATGGGCAAGACATCGGCGGCGTCCACATCGCCGTCGTTGTCTGTATCTCCCGGCCAGACATAGGCGTCGGTGCCGAAGTGGCCGCCTAAGGTGACCGAATTATCCACGGTATTTCCCTGATCATCGGCTAAGGTAGCTCCGTCAGCGGTAATAGTAATACCCGCCGTAATAGTGGGGGCACGGGTAGCCGTGGTAAAGATGATCTTCAGGGTATCACTATCAGAGGTGGTGCTATACCACAGGGAGGAGGCGCTAAAGGCTCCGGCGCCATCCTTCCAGGTGCCGCTGCTTGGCGCCAGCACCGTATCGATATCCACGCCGCCTATTTGACCCGAAGAAGCGCTCAAGGCAATAGAAGTAGTCGTGTCAATGGATTCGGAGAACTTAATGATGACATAGTCTCCGGCCTGGATACCGGCCCGGTTATCGCCTACGCCATCATAGGCCGTGGCGCTGATGATCGTAGGGCTGTCACAGTCATTCCCGAAACTTCCGGTGATAGTCACTGTCCCGCTGAGTGGATTCTCAGCCGGGGTATCGGTCAAGGTGCTCCCATCAGCCGTAATGATATCGCCCACCACTAAAGATGAGGCCGCGTTCAGGACAATCGTCACCCCAGTAGAGGCCTCATCCCAACTAATAGTAGAAGCGTCCCAGCTATTTCCGCTGGAAATACTAAAAACAGTCCCGATATTTGAGGTAGTCAAGGCGGTGGTGTTTCCTATGGCTTCATCAAAGGTGATGGTCACTGTATCACCACTCCAACTGTTATCACAGCTATTGGCGTCGCCTGCCTCAGCTACGGCGCTGGCAAACGCCGGTGGAACAGCATCTATTCCAATTTCAATCTGGGGTGACCCGGCATAGGCATACATATCCTGGCTGCTACCGAGTGTTCCGGTATTACCATGGAGGTCATCGATCGTCATGTAGATAGTATCTCCATTTATGGCCGCCGATGAAATAGTAAAGAGGGCTTCCAGGACATAGTCATTAGCGCTCTGAGGCCCGGTATCTGAGGTAGTGCTCACCGCAAACTCTATCTCACCATTGGCCCCATCGAGGTTGGTGGTGCTCGTCACATTGCTTGAATTATCGTCAAAGAAGGCGGTGCGGACGGTTACGGTAGTCGGCTCAATAATACTGGGTTTGGTATAATTTATTGTCCCGGCCATACCAACCAACTTGCCGTCTTTTCCGGTCCCGGCATGACCTACATCTAGGCCGGGAATGCCTGAGGCTGTCCCCGCATAAACCCTGACAGTTATTGTATCTCCAGGGCCCTTCGTCAGGGTTGAAAATGTATTGCCACTGTCATCGGCCAGATAAACCGGCGCCTTATCAGATGTCTGGCCCTCAGCTACTGATATAGTGATAATATCAGGGGCTGAATTATAACCCGGTGAGTTTGTTGTCGTGACATCATTAACGATTAGTTGAAAGACGTAGGTCCCGGTGGAGACAGCATTAAAATAGACCTGCTGGGAGGAAGTGTTAGGCGAGAGAGTAACGGCCGTCCCTGAGAGTTGAGACCAGGTATAGGTAAGGTAATCCCAATCAGGATCATGGCTTCCACCCCCGGACAGAATAATGTAGTTGTCTGTATCAGCCTGGATGGTTTCCGAAGACCCACCGTAGGAAAAGCCATACTCACCCGCATCGGCGGTAGGCGGATTGTTGATGTTAGGGACTTCGTCCACGGCCGGCGAATAAGCGACATTTATGTTGATGGTATCGCTGGTATAAAGATAAGTCAGGGTTGCATCTGAAAGCCACGTCCCGACGTTGGGATCCTCTCTGTTCCCCCACCAGTTATTAGTAGCTATAGTTGAGTCCGAGGTATTATCACTATAAACCCCGTAGCTGTCATTATTCCAGATGCAACTGTTTTGGATGTTGGCCTTAGAACTGCTATCCACTGTGACCCCGTAATCGTTTAAGGTAATGTAGCAATCCCTCACGGTTGGCTCAGAGCCGGTTTTGGAATAAATCCCGGTGGTATTGTTTTTGATAATACACCTTTGCAGACTTGGCTTGGCCCCGTTTTTACACTCAACACCAATCACATCGTTTTCAAAGGTATTGTCAGTAATAGTCGGACTGCTGCCATCTATTACGATTCCGGCGGCATACCTTTCGATACAATTTCTAAAGGCCGTAACCGTAACCGTAGAGCTGAAAGTAATTCCCCCCCAATCGCCGGCAGACGCGCTGACGGTGCTGTCATTGGTATCTCCTCCGTAGGTGTCATCATTAAAAGCGGTGAAAATAATAGGACTGCTGCTGCTCCCGGCGGCGTTAATAGTGCCGGTAATAGTGATGCCGGAGGTATCTGATTTAGCTTTTAAGATTGTTCCCGCCTGGAGAGTCAAAGTTCTGCCGGAAGCAACCGAGATATCCTCAAAGACATAAGGAACATTAGAATAGAAGGTCGTGTTGGCGGTATGATTGGCCTGACGAATATAGATCGCATTATAGCCATAGTTTGCCCCGGCGGGGGTGCTAATGGTATTACTGCTGATATTATAACCTCCGACTCCAGTATCCGGGCCGCCTTTGATAATGGCCCAACCACCATCCTTCGTGATGATGGTATTGCCGGTGATTGTTTCAAAATTAGTGGTGGTTGTTCCGGCTTCACTACAAATAGCTGCGTCGTCGCAGTTTGAAAAGGTGTTAACAGTGATGATAGGAGATGATGTCCCGGAGGTATAGATGCCGTACCCGTCGCTGTATTGAATAGTGCAGTTAGAGATAGTAGGGCCGGCCGTATCGCCGGTGTTGTTACACTCGATCATTCCCCTGGTGGTCGTTAGGCTGGGGCTTCCTCCATACGACAGGGTGCAGTACCTAAGAGAACTCCCACTGCTTCCTGAGCCGCTAAAGATAATCCCCCGCCAGTCTCCGGCCGCCGGAGAGCCGGCATTAGAGGTGAAAGTGATGCCATTAGAAGAAGTGCCCACCGCGCTCAGGATCCCGGAACAGGTCAAAGTAATATTTTTCCCTGAAGCAAATTTAACCTGGACACCGGCATTAATCTGAAGGGTCTGGCCAGAGGCAATAGTGACATTCCCCTCAATAATATAAGGACTCCCGTAGGTAGTCCATGTCTCGCTGGAGCTTATATTATAAGTCTCATAATGATAATGAACCCCATCGATTCGATCGTAGACCCGATTGACAAAGATACCGTCTTCCATCTCGTGGCTCTGCGTCGTGGAAATAGTTCCGAAGGTAGCCGTGATGGTTATCTGCCTCAAGGTCGTGCTCGAATCTTTATAATAAAAACTGGTCGAATTGGAACCGGAACTTATGGTTACCTGGGTGACGGCGCTCCAGGGGTCTTGAGTTTTAGAAAACTGACCAGTGCTGATAGATGCGCCGGTATTGGCATCTTTTACACTGAGGCTGATAGTAACATCTCCCGTCACGGTGTAGGCATTGCTATCCTCATCCAGGGCCTGAATGGTCATTACATCTGAAGCCAGGCCGGTCGCAATCTCCTGGGCAGGGGTGATGAAGGCTAAATACTTGAGGCTGGCCGCCTCGGCCGGATTGACCTTTAATACCCCCAGGCCCAATATAATCAAGCTGCTCAGAATCATTCCTTTTTTACTCATCATAAATCATCTCCTTTGGTTTAATTTATCTGCCCCTAAGCTAAAAGCGTGTCTGAAAAGTTGATGCGTTAATCAGCCCCGTAGGGGCAAAATGTTTATAGTAGCCGTTTTTCTCATAAACCCAAGCTCCGTTAGGAGCGAAATGTTCAAGAAGTAAACTTAGCAAAGCGAACATGTCGCCCCTAACGGGGCTAAAAATAACGGTGGGCGTTCATGTCTATAAACATTACGTCCCTAACGGGACTTTTCAGACAGCCTCTAAGGGATCTCTCCATAATCAGGTAATCAGTAATTGGTTATCGGTCGTCAGTCACTCCACTTCTTATTGACTACCGATGACCGATCACCTTTCGGCTATGATTCTTGCGGACAATGAAGGGTGAAATCTTTGGAGCTGCATTAGGACTGGATTGAATGATGGGATTATGGTGAGATCTTTACGCCGTTAGGATTTGCTTTATCACTGCCGATAAATAAGATACAAAAAAGGCTTACCCCGACAGATTATTTTCCCCCTCCATGTCTCAGGTAAGCCTTCTAAATCCTTTTATCAGCTTGTTACCTTTATCGGCAACCAGCTCCAAAAACTTTAGACTTTTTTATGGCGATGATCTTACGGATTGCGGAATGCAGATTGCGGAATGCGGATTGCGGAATGCGAAATGCGGATTGCAGTAACGAAAACTGACGGGCAACCACAGGGGATTGCCCCTACCCACTACTGACTCCTGTCTACGGTAACCGCGGAGGGGATCTTAAAGAAGGCCTCTAATTCAGACACCCGTCTTTGAGCCAGGCTGTTATTCTTATCTAACCTTAAGACCTCCCGCCACTCGGCTAAGGCCTTCATAAAGTTTCGCTCTGTCTCATAAAGGGAAGCCATCAAGGTCCGGGCTTGGGCATTATTTGGGTCTTGAGCTATCGCCGAATCAGCTTGAATTTTGGCCTTGGGAAAATCTCCTTTTTGGCGATAGATAAGGGCCAGTTTATAGTTAGTATCCTTATAGTCAGGGACAAACCCCAGGGCGTTGTTCAGGTATAAAGCCGCCGTGTCATATTCTTGCTTCTGTCCACGAATTAAGCCCAGGGTATAGTACATCTTGGCATAATCTTCTTTAGATGGATATTCAAAATTATCCGTCATGGGCTGAACCGATAGGGCGTCTTCATAGACCTTAATAGCCTCGTCCATCTGCCCCTTGGCCGCATAAACATGAGCCAGATTGTAGTAAGCATCCATACAGTAGCGATCTATCTTTATGGCCTGCTTAAACTCGCCAATGGCCTCATCATATAACTGTTTCTTGCCATAGACCACCCCAAAGTTGTAATGGATCTGGGAATAATTGGGGGCTAATTTGGAAAGGGTCCGATAGGTCTCCATGGCCTTATCATTTTCCCCACTCATGGCATAAGCATGACCGATCTTATAGTAAGACGAAAGATTATAAGGATTCAGCTCGAGAGACTTATTCAAAAACTGGATAGCCTCCGGCCATCTATTTATGGAGATCATATCTATCCCTTTCTTCAGTTCCCTATCGGATAAGAAGGCCTTCCACATGACACGATTAAGCCCAATATAGGCAATAAGCATAAGGACTACTATCCCCCATTTAAAGAAGGGATTAGCCGGCGCCAGGAGAGACTCGGCTTTTTTGACGGTCTGCCGTTTTTTTCTTTTCTGGTTGGCGCTTATCTGAGCTTCAGACAGCTCCCGCTCACAGGCCAATCGATTGGCTATGGTCACGCCCATCATTAGCCAGGTATAAACGGCCGTGGGTATCCACCTCAGGTTAACACCGGTCAGATTATCGGTCCAAGCTCCCACGAGGGCGGAGATCAAGCCTATCTGAAGGATCACCCAGGGGGAGATAATAGAGTTTCGGGTTTCGGATTTCGGGTTTAAGGAAGCCGCGCCTTCTGAAGAGGTGAGTTTAAATAAACCAAAGGCCCCATAAAAATAAGCCCCCATTATCACTAAAAAACTCAGGAATCCCAAAATGCCTTCCTCAGCCAGATACTCAAGATATTCATTATGGGCATGCAGGGTGTTATGAGAAACACTTCTATGATGATATTCGGAAGGACGGTGGGCAGGAAAGATAAGCTGGAAGGTTCCAATCCCATGGCCGATGATTGGATGTTCTTTAAAGGCGCTAAGTACACCCCGCCACATTATGATCCGGACCACGTTGGTACCGGTTTGGGTCTGAAAAATAGACTTAAAGGTATCTTTCATCCGGGCCACATAATTAGGGGCCAGGAGGGGGGGAAGGGTGGTAACACCCACCAGGACTACCACCAGGCCTATTTGGACAAACCTCTTACGCAGGTAGTGAGTTAATAAACCCAGCTTCAGGGAAAGCCCGGCAAAACATAGAAAAGCGGCGATCGCTCCGAGCCAGACCCCCCTCGTTTGGCTATATAAGACACAAAGGAGCATAAGGATAAAGAGCACGGCGGCGAGCACCTTACTTTCTATGGAGCGGCCCATTAAGATCAAACTGGCTACTACCGGCATAAGCATAACCAGGTAGCCGGCAAAGAAGTTTTTGTTGCCAAAGGTAGAGATAAAAACCGTTACTCCCCACTCCACAGGATCCAGGGTAGGATAGTAGGCCTGGATAATGCCATAGAGGGTAGTCATAACAGCCGGGATGAGGATAGCCCAAAGCAGTCTCTTCATCTGGGTCAGGGTCTGGATATGGTTGACGATTAAGAAGAAATACAAGATATAACTGGTAAAGAGACCCAGTTCTTCTACACTGGCCCAGGGCTGTTCAGAAAAGAAGGCCCCAGATATAATTCCAATCCACCAAAAAACGAGCAGAGGAATATTTAAGGGAGTAGGTTTAAGGACAAATCGCCTCTCTACTATCCCCTTCAAAAACCAGATTCCGACCAGACCGTAGACGATGGCGTGATTTACCACCGTCTTTATCATCAAGATACTTTGATTCTGGGTAGTAAACAGAAGAGGTATGAGAAAGGCATTAAGATATATCCCCCACTCAATGATGGTGTCGTAGATTTTTACTTCCGTAGATGGTTTCATTTTAACTCCTTTGCTAAGGCAGCCACTCGAAACTTAATCGTGTCCCCATCTGGCCGCATCTTTCTTTCCCACTATCATTAGAATAACAATAAGGATAAATATAATCACCGCCTGGACAAAAACTATCAAACTCTCTATCCGGTCGAGGCTGGGAAGCAAGATAGCGGCCAGACCGACACAAAAGGTTACCAGGTAAATAAAAAGCACGGCCTGTTTTTTGGTCATCCCCAGGTCAACCAGGCGATGAGAGAAATGGTTTTTATCCCCTCGATAGATAGGCTTTCCGACTCTCCAGCGAATATAGATAACGGATAAGGTGTCGAAGATAGGGACGCTTAAGATAATAACCGGCATAATTACCGGCAGAAGGGAAGTGGATTCGGAAACGACATAAGAACTGGTCACCGTTAGACTGCCGAGCATAAAGCCGATAAAGAGACTGCCGGTATCACCCATAAAGATACTTGAGGGAGGAAAATTGTACCAAAGGAAACCCAGAATACTTCCGGCCAGGGCCAAGAGGATGAGGGCGGTAAAAAACTGTCCCTGGCTGACCGCCACAATAAAAAAGATAATAGAGGCAATGATGGCCACCCCACTACTCAAGCCGTCCATATTGTCCAGGAGGTTAAAAGAGTTAGTAATGCCGACCACCCATAGTATAGTGAGTGGAATATTGAGATAAGGGTTGGACATAAATTCGATACTTATTCCCCCCCAAACAAGGATCAGGCTGGCCAGGATTTGTCCCATAAATTTCAGTTTGAAAGAAAAATCTACCCCTCGGATATCATCAATCATCCCCATCAACATAATCAAGGTCCCGGCCGCCAGCACCACACCCAGATTGGGTAAGACTTCGGCCAATTTTGGGATCTGTTCAACCATAGATGGGAAGGTCTTGAGAACTAAGGCATGGTCCTTAAGCAGCCACAAAGCCCCGATATTTCCCCAGATAACTACCATCAAGGCCAGGTAGATGGCCAGCCCTCCCATCAGGGGTTTAGGGGTAGAATGAACTTTTCTCTCACCCGGGTGATCAAGGATACCAAAGGCCAGGCTTATCTTCTTAACCACCGGCACAAGGATGAGGGAAAGAAGGAATGAAGAAAAAAGCACGAAAAGATAAGGATAAATGCTCATCGAGGTTAGCTTATATGATACTACTCCAAAAGTCAAGGATTTTTTGTAACCAAGTAGTTACAATTTTTTCAAGATTTAAGAGACAATTCCTTCTTTAGTTCGCCTCTGGTAACGGTCGCTGTCCCCACTTTACCGACCACAATTCCGGCCGCATAATTGGCCAAAGTGGCTGCTTCCAACAAACCGGCGCCGGAGGCTAAGGCCAGCGTAAAGACAGCGACTACTGTATCTCCGGCCCCGGTAACATCATAGACTTCTCTGGCTACGGTGGGGATATGAGTTACTTCCCCTTGCCGGGGAAAGAGGGACATTCCTTTTTCTCCCCTGGTGATCAAGACCGCCTCGCATTCCAAAAGGTTAAGAAGAAACCAACCGACTTCGATTAGGCTCTCTTCATCAGTAATAGGCTTGCCTGATAGAAGACCGGCCTCGTGATGATTGGGGGTGAGCACAGAGATACGCTTATATGATTTCAAATGTCCTATCTTGGGATCGACCACCACGGGTCGATCAAACTCTCTGGATAGAGCCACCAGCTTTTCAATAAGGGGTGGGATAATGACCCCCTTGCCATAGTCAGAAATAATAACCGCGTCTATGTCAGAGATAAGGCCGCCACAATAATCAAGTATGGTCTCCGTCAAGGCCGGGTCTATCTCTTTTCTGTTTTCCCGATCCACCCGAACCACCTGTTGTGAATGGGCAATGATTCTTGTTTTTTGTATAGTCGGCCGCTCCTGGACGGCCAAGATCCCCTCTGTGCCAATCTTCCTTTGCTTCAGGTCAGCCGTTAAGTCTTCACCTATTTTATCCTGGCCAATGACGCCGACCAGTTCTGCCTTCCCTTCCAGGGAGATAATATTGTTGGCCACATTGGCTGCCCCCCCCGGAAGGATGGTCTCATCGACTACCTCCACCACCGGCACCGGCGCCTCAGGCGAGATTCGATTTACCCGACCCCAGACAAATTCATCCGCCATAATATCGCCCACCACCAACAGCCTTGAATTTTCAAACCGGTCTATGATATTTAGGAGATTAGTCATCATCGGATTTCGGATTTCGGATTTCGGATTTCGGATTTCGGATTTATTTTTCGTAACCGTTCAGCACATGATGCTGGATGCTCGATCCTCGATCCTCGATGCTCGATCTTCGATGCTGGTAAAGGATTCAGTATCCAGGATCGAGCATCCAGGATCGAGCATCCAGGATCGAGGTTGTGCCTTAGTGGCTGAACGCTTACAATTTTTCTAATCCGCAATCCGCAATCCGCAATCCGCAATGTAGACCGCCTGGGCCAGAGCCAATTGGGCGGTATGAGTGAGGGTAATCAGGATATGTCCCTGACCGGCCAGCTCTTTGGCCTTGCCTTCAAGATGAACCGCCGGTTTTCCGGTGTTACCCCTTCTTATCTCAATATCCTTCCAGGGGCATCGAAGCCCCAGGGCCTTTATAACCGCCTCCTTGCCGGCGAACCTGGCCGCCAGATGCTCAGCCGGCCTGGCCCGGCTCAAGCAGTAATTTAGCTCCGCCGGGGTAAAGACCTTCTCCAGAAATCGCTGGCCCCATTTGGTTACGGCGCTCTCTATCCTTTCGACCTCAACCAGATCCACTCCCAAACCTTTTAGTTCTGAGTTTCGCACCCACTTCGTGGGTACCCGGAGTTTCGAGTTCATTTAAAGCTTATCTTAACCGACACCAATCCCCAATCTGTTCTATTCTCAGAGGGAGGTAGGGCTTCAAATCTCCATTTCAAAAAGGCCTTCTTCACCAGGATATCTATCTCACTATCTCCGGTGGTTCGTTCTATTTCCACTTTTTCCACGGATCCGTCCGGAATAACCCAAAGTTTAAACTCTCCCGCCCGGGGGATAGCCTCTTTTTCCTTCTCCTCAGGCAAATTAATCGGCTCTCTGTAGCGGATGCCGCGCCCTTTCAGGGGCCCTTTAGTAATAGGGAAAGGCGTCACGGCGCCCCTTTTATCTGATTCCCTTTGACCCTCATAAGAGGGAGATGTTTTCAGGCCCACTTCTTCCGGGATAAATATTCGCCTGGAGACAGAGGTCTTATCCCATTGTGGTTCTTCAGGTAAAAGTTCACCCGCATCCTTTTCTAAAGGAGATGTCGGTTGAATGGCCGGCTCCATCGAAAGTCCGAGAGAGCGGGGGCCCTTTAAAGGAGATAAGTTAGCCTTTGGCTCAATTACCTTTTCTCTTACCACGATCCTTTCATCAATCTTTCCAGGGACAGCCTCTCCCCTGGGAAGCTCCACTATCTCGTGGCCTCTTGCCCTGTCTCCCTTTTCCAGAGAGGGAGCTAAGGTCTGTATAACCGTCGGTGGGCTAATTTTCTCTCTGGCTGATAAAGAAGCCGCCTCTTCCGTTAATGTTCTTTGAGGTATCTCGATCATGGCCACCTCGAAAATTCGGGGTGGTGAGATAACCCCATATTGAATGGAAATAAAAGAGAAGATCAAGGCTAAGCACGAATGAATAATCATTGAAATCAATAGAGATGTATCTAAGGTTTGACGTTGATACATTGAATTCACCCCTCCCTTTCTTTCATCGCCTTTATTTGGGGATATTCCTTCAGAAAAACCTCCACTACCCTGGGATCAAACTGCCTCCCCGATTGCTTAATTATCTCATTTTTGGCCTCTTCAGGAGACATAGGCCCCCGGTAAGGGCGGCTACTGGTCATAGCATCAAAGGTGTCAGC
Organism: bacterium; assembly: GCA_040753085.1. NCBI lineage: Bacteria > bacterium. Next base: position 21,110 of record JBFMHI010000006.1, read on the forward strand.
CACCGCAAGGATCCTCGCCCCCAGGGGGATGTTATCTCCAGCCAACTGATCAGGATACCCACCGCCGTCGTAACGTTCATGATGGTGAACAATGATAGGCAGGGTAGATTGAAGGAACTTCAAGGAGCCCACGATCTTCCCACTCTTGACTGGATGGGTTTTCATAATATCCATTTCATCGGAAGTCAGTTTGTCAGGTTTTAGAAGGATATCGTCACTTATCCCTATTTTACCTAAATCATGAAGAAGTCCGGCCGTCTTGATCTCTTCTATCCGGTCTTCTGATAAACTTAAACGCTGGGCCAGAAGAACAGCATACTCGGTTACTCTCTCTGAATGCCTTTGAGTGTAAGGATTTCTTGTCTCTATTTCCGCCGCCAGGGCCTTAATTGTTCCCGTATAATATTCTTTTATCTCACGAAAGCGCCTGGCGTTTTCTAAAGCCACAGAGACCTGAGAGGCAAAGGTAGTCATAATTCTCAGGTTATCCCGGTGAAAGATATCTTCAGATAAACTGTTGATATTTAAAAGACCAATGACCTTTTCCCCACAAATGAGAGGCACGGTCAATTGAGATTTTATCGGCCGGGGGTCTGTTCCCTCTGCCTCTTTAACCTCAATCGGTTCGGTCAAGATTTGCTCAGTTTCAATAGTCTGTTCAATCAGCCGGCTGAATATCTGGATTAAATTGTCTTTAAGATTTAAAATAAGGGTCTGGGGAATGGAGATACTTGAAGTAAAGGCGAATTTGAATTGCTTGTCAGCCGCCAGAAAAATACTTCCAATTTCAAAGCAGACCAGCTTTTTTAGATTACTGAAAGTGAGCTTGATGATTTGCTCCGGATCAGTGGTAGAAGCAATGGCCCGGCCCACCTCGTTTAGGGTAAATAATTCCTGGAGTCTTTGTTCGACCGTCTTGTATAATCTGGCATTTTCGATAGCGCCAGCCGCCTGCGCCCCCATAATAAACACAGACTCAGCGTCTTCTTGGGTAAAAATATCTTTTGGAGATAAACCTCCTTGGACTAAATTCAGATTAAGCATCCCAATTACTCGCTCTCGGATTTTTAAAGGCACAGAGATGGCGGACCTTATTTCTTTTCTTTGGAGGTAATCAGTCAGCCGGGGATCATCGGTGAGATGGTTTAAAAGAAGGGGCTTCCCCTCTTTGGCTACCAGGCCGGCGATAGGCTCGCCTATTCGAATCTTGAAGGAATTGGCAATCGCCTGGCTCAACCCGGAGGAAACCTCTATAGAGAGTTCCCCTGTTTCTTCATTCAGGAGCATCAATGACCCATGGTCAGCTTGAACCAATTTGAGGGCAGAGTCCATAATCCGTCTTAGAAGCTCCTTAAGCTCTACCCTTGCGCCCATCCATTGACATATAGAATATATCTCTTTTAAAGGGACGTGCTCTTTTTTTGACAACTTAATTCCCTCAGCCTTTTGTAATCAGAAAGCGTCTCATTAATTACCTTTATTAGCTCTTCGTTAGTAAAAGGCTTACTAATATATCCATCGGCCCTAAGATAATAGGAGGTCATTCGATCTATCACTTCATTCATGCCGGTAAGCATAATAACCGGTATAGATTTAGTCTCATGATTACTTTTTATGATCTGAAGGACGGCCCAGCCATCCAATTTAGGTATCTTTATATCGAGGAGGACCAGATCCGGTTTTCTTTCTCTAACTATTTCCAGGGCTTCTTGACCATCAGCCGCAAATATGACCTGGAAGCCCTCTACCATTAAGATCTCGGAAAGGAAATCCCTCACATCCTTCTCATCATCAACTACAAGAATCTTTTCCAATTAATGTCACTCCTTCTCGATGCTCGATACTCGACACTAGATCCTTTGCCAGCATCCAGCCTCGAGCCTCGAGCCTCGAGCCTCGAGCCTCGAGCCTCGAGCCTCGAGCCTCGAGCCTCGAGCCTCGAGCATCGAGCATCGTTTGGTTGCGGCCAAAGGCCAGATTGTAATATTCTACCACAAAATCTGAGTATTTTCAAATAAAATTTTCCCTCATGGGTTGACATTTATTCTGAGATGAGATATAATTAGAGCCGTAACTACTCAGGTAGATAGGCTGAAGACTGAAGACCGAAGACTGAAGACTGAAGACTGAAGGCTGAAGGCTGAAGACTGAAGGCTGAAGACTGAAGGCTGAAGGCTGAAGACTGAAGGCTGAAGACTGAAGACTGAAGGCTGAAGGCTGAAGACTGAAGACTGAAGGCTGAAGGCTGAAGGCTGAAGACTGAAGGCTGAAGTTCAATCATCTACTCACCGCATTTGTCCCTAAAAGCCTTCAGTCTATTCCCCTGAGTAGCCCGTCCCTAAAAGCCTTCAGTCTTCAGCCTATCTGCCCGAATAGTTACTTAGACGCTATCCCAAAACCGGGGCAAAAGAAACGAGGCGAGGTTTGGGGATGGGTACTTAGTCAGGAGTCAGTAGATTTTTTCGACAGCTCTGGGCCTAGCAAACAAATATGGAGCAAAGGCCTAGATAATCGTTTCGGCCAATGGGGGATAGAGTCCACTGTCCACCCCGTCCACTGAGTCCACTCAGTCCACTGAGTCCACTCAGTCCACTGAGTCCACTGAGTCCACCCAGTCCATCGTCCATCGCCGCCTATTAACCATCGACCGTCTTAGAGTAGCCGAAACGATGACCATCACCGGAGAAAAGAGATATGCAAGTTGAACCCGAATGTATCCCCTGCATTTTAAAACAGGCCCTCCGTGGGGCAAAGCTGATCCAGGTAGATAAGTCCGTTCAACAAAGGTTGTTAAATGAGACTATGGACTACCTGAAGACCATCTCCTTTGAGGCCCATAATCCCCCTGGAATTACCTCATATCTTCATCACGGCTTGCTTAAAAGGATACTTAACCATCCGGATCCTTATCGCGAAGTTAAGCTTAAGTATAACCAAATCGGGTTGAATCTTTATGCTGACCTTCAATCTCGAGTTAAAAGATCGGCTGACCCGCTTTATACCGCGGCTAAATTAGCTATTGCCGGTAACTGTATAGACTTTGGAGTGGGAGATGGATTTGATCTGGAGGGAACCATTGAGCAGATTCTGAATTTCCCCCTGGGCAGGGATGACTATCAGGCCTTCAAGAAGGCCCTGCCAGAGGCCGGACAGATTCTTTACTTAGCTGATAATGCCGGAGAGCTGGTTTTTGATAAGATATTTATTGAGGAACTGTTAAGCGAGGAACCCTTAAAAGAGGGGCGGGCTATTCTCCGGGTGGTAGTAAAAAGCGCCCCGATTATAAACGATGTTACTATGGAAGACGCCCGTTTTATTGGCTTAGAGGGTCTCGTTCCAGTGGTGACCAATACGGCTGATGTGGGAACCCCTCTGGATACAGCTTCCCCTGAAGTTAGACGCCTCTTTGATCAAGCTGACCTTATTATCAGTAAAGGCCAGGGAAATTACGAAACACTGAATCAAAATAACCGAGGTAAGATATTTTTCTTCCTTCAAGCCAAGTGTGATATAGTGGCTAAGGCCTTGGGAGTAGATTTGGGGCAGGCGGTGTTGGCTATCCAATAGTCAATAGTCAATAGCCAATACTCTCTTTGGTCCCTTTAGTCCCTTTGGTCCCTTTGGGTTAAAGAGCCAATAGGCAATAGGGGAGAACGCCCTATTGCCTATTGGCTAATTGATAATTCTTATGAGCGCAATTGTCTTTATTGCTGGTGGAGCCAGAAGCGGAAAGAGCTGGCTGGCTCAGGAGTTCGCTAAGATGTGGGTCGAAGATTCCCCCCTTAAGGGAGTCCTCGGCGGCAAGAGTAAATTTGCTAAACAAGGTAAGAAGATTAAAGAAAGTCCGGCCGCCAGGGTCTGTTATTTGGCTACAGCCAGACCAGTGGATGAGGAGATGAAGGCCAGGATCGAACAACATAAACAGAAAAGACCAAAGGGTTGGTATACGGTGGAGGAACCCGTTGACTTAGTTTCTGTTCTTTCTGAAGTTAAAGGGACATTGATTGAAATGGTCATTATCGACTGTGTCACGGTCTGGATATCCAATATGATGGAAACGCTAAGTGGGGAATATGACGAAATAAGGGCTGAGATCCTTAAACGGACGGATGAATTAATTAAAGAATGCTTTAAACTGGAAGATGTGGCTATAGTAGTGGTTGGTAACGAAGTTGGTTCAGCCATAGTGCCTGAAAATGCCCTGGCCAGACAGTTCAGGGATATAAATGGCGAGGTAAATCAGCGATTTGCCCGGGCGGCCAGGCTGGCCTATCTTATGGTTTCAGGGATACCGGTGAAGATAAAGGGCGGTAAGCGGGAGGAGTAAGCGTTGAGGGCGAATAACTCAGCCAGGCGTATCCGCCGACCTGACATAACACCCCGAAGGAAGTATTCTTATAACTGTCAAAGATTAGACATACTAAACTTATGGAGGTGATTGAAGATGGAAGCAATGTTTGCACATCCGCTTCCCAAGCTACATAGCTTACCTGATACTTTGCCGAGGGAAGGCGCTCTACGCATTGAATTGCAAGAAGGAATACCCATTATACGGGCGTCTTCATACGTGCATGACCGGATTGAAACATTATTAAAGAAACAGCAGGAAGCTGGATTATCGAGGAAAGAAAGAGAAGAGTTTGATCTATATGAGGAAATTGATGATTACTTGAGTCTTATTAACAGGATTGTTCGCAACCTTTATTGGGGTTAAGAACAGAGAGAGAACCCTGGAACTAAGGAGAGAGGTGTGCTACTACTTCAAGAAACCTTAAAGCGAATTCGGCCCCTTGATACCGAGGTTATAGCTAAGGCCAGAGCCAGGTCTGATCAGTTGGCTATTCCCAGGAACAGCCTGGGACGGCTTCAGACAATGGCCCAACAAATAGCCGGAATAACCGGCCAGATCAACCCTCCTTACGAAAGAAAGGTCATTACCACCATGGCCGGAGACCACGGAGTGGTGGAAGAAGGCGTAAGCGCCTTTCCACCAGAGGTGACACCCCAGATGGTTTACAACTTTGTCAGGGGTGGGGCAGGGATAAACGTCCTGGCCGGACACGTGGGGGCTGAAGTAGTGGTGGTAGATATGGGGGTGGCCGCTGACCTGACTGATCTGAGGGAGACCTCCCGGATTATTTCTAAAAAGGTCGATTATGGGACAAGAAATTTTACCAAAGGCCCGGCCATGAATTATGATCAGGCAGTGGCCTCTATTGAAGCCGGCATAGAAGTAGTTAATGATCTGGCTAAAACCGGGCTTCACCTTCTGGGCCTTGGGGATATGGGGATTGGCAATACTACTCCCAGCAGCGCTATTGCGGCCGCCTTAACCGGCCGGAAGGTAGAAGAAGTTACCGGACGAGGCACCGGGGTAAATGACGAGACACTGAAGAGAAAGATTGAAGTAATAAAGCGTGGTCTGGCCGTCAATCAACCTGATCCGAGGGATCCCCTCGATGTGTTAGCTAAGGTAGGCGGGTTTGAAATCGGCGGGTTAGCCGGGGCGATAATTGGAGCGGCGGCTTTAAGGATTCCGGTAGTTATCGACGGCCTCATTGCCGGCGGCGGGGCCTTAATTGCCACTGAACTTTCTTCGACGGTCAAGAAATACATCTTTGCCGGCCACAACTCAGTGGAACCAGGACACAAGGTTATGCTGGAACGAATGGGACTTAGGCCGCTTCTTGATCTTGACCTTCGCCTGGGGGAGGGAACCGGCGCGGCTCTGGGGATAAGCCTGTTAGAGGCGTCCATCAAGATATTGAACCGGGTGTTGACCTTTGAAGAAGCCGCGGTCACCGAAGGAAATCGGTGATAACCTGATTACCGATTACCGTATCTACTCAAAATCAAGTTAAAAAAGTAAGCTCATTACAGATTATAGTGCTATGGGTTAAGTTTCATCTCCTTTTGTACCGACGACAGCGTTGGCATAAAAGCTTCCCCTCCCTTGATGCTTATCCTTACCCACAAATTGGATAAAAGGATGGGGGAAACAAGGATAAACCACGAAGAGCACGAAGGACACGAAGAAAAAAATATTTGTTTTATAATTCTTCGTGCTCTTCGTGTTCTTCGTGGTTTTAAAAGATGTGGGTAAGGATAAGCTTGATGGGAGGGGTTAGGGGAGGGTGAAATAAACAAGAGTAATAATATTGCCCGCCAATTTCACCCTCACCCTATCCCTCTCCCATCAAGGGAGAGGGAATTTTGCTTTGTCTCCCAACTAACTGCTTAACTTAGTTTTGAGCAGTTACCGATTACCTAAGCAGTTGCGAAAGGTGTAACGTTGCAGATTCTAACCGCCCTTAGCTTCCTCACCTGTCTGCCAGTTAGGCTAAGGAGACCACCTGACGAACGTGATCTGGCCGGGTCAATGGTCTACTTTCCCCTTATTGGATTTTTCCTTGGTTCCCTGCTTGTTTTACTTAATCTTATCCTCTCGCCTCTCTTACCGATAAGAGTAGTCAATTTGGCCTTACTCATTCTCCTGGCAGGATTAACAGGCGGTCTTCATCTGGATGGACTGGCGGATACCATTGATGGCCTGGCCGGCGGGAGAGAAAAGGAGCAGCGGCTGGCTATTATGCGAGACAGCCGTATCGGCGCCTTGGGCGCCCTGGCCCTTATTCTCCTTCTGTTAGCTAAATATGAACTCCTCTGCAGCCTTTCCGGGGATCACCGAAATATCCTTCTCTTGCTTATGCCGGCTATGGGCAGATGGAGTCAGGTAATGGGAGCCGGCCTTTTCCCCTCAGCCCGACCAGGGATGGGCAGCATTTTTGTTAAGGTAGTAGGCATCAAGGAATTAATCTGGACGACCTTGATGATCCTCCCTTTTTGCCTTCTTTTGGGCCTGTTCCAGGGTCTCCTTTTCTGTCTAATAAATTTTGGGGCAGCCCTGGTCCTCTTTTGGCTTATCAGTCGCAGAATCGGTGGGCTAACTGGTGATTCTCTTGGGGCCGTAAGCGAGACGATTGAAGTGGTCAGCCTGGTCATTGGACTACTTATGGTGGCCTGAAATTATTCGACCTCTGCCCACCAAAATTCACCCTGGAGACTACTGCTTCACGACGTTTGATTTTAGCAGTTGAGCTATTTTGACGATATCTGATCGACGGATACCTGACATTGAAACTTTGTAACTATTCAGCCACAAAGCCACTACTTCATCCTTTTATTTCCCTTCTTGTTCTTTCGCCTTCGGCAACAATCAAACGAGCTGTCTCTTCTTGGGTTTTCTGAATTAGATGGGCTATTTCTTTTAGGGTTTCTTTTAAGCCTTCCTCCATTTTGACAATGGTCTCATCCATTTTAGCAATCATTTCTCTCGTCACTTTTGACATGGTTAGGTCTATACTACTGTATTTTCTCCTTCGCCCCTGCGGGGCTTAATTAATTTTCAATCTAATGTTCCGTAGGTTCAAACCTACGGCTAACATACTACAGCCCTTCGGGCTTTAATAATGATTCCTGAACTCCAGAGCCTGTCAGGAGCAGGTTCTGTCAGAACTTGCCCTGATGAAAATCAGGGAACAGGTTTTATTAATATATCCTATTATACGCCGAAGGCGTAAAGAAATTTAGCCACAGATTTCAATCTACGGAATAATGGTATCCCCTAAGGTCAAGCCCTGACAGGGCGTAGGAAAGATTTCAACCCATTGTTTATAATCTCTAACCATACAGGTCGAATTAATGGTTGACAGAATTGCTTGGATACTATAAACTAAAAATATAATGGAAGATTTTACCCTGAAGGTATTTTACAAGTTAGCCCAATTAAAAAGTTTCTCAAAGGTAGCCGAGGAATTATACATCACCCAGTCTGCGGTCAGCCGCCAGATTAAGAATTTAGAAGACAACCTGGCCGTAAAATTGTGCCTTAGGGAAAAGGAGGGAATTTCACTCACCCAGGAAGGCAGAATCTTGCTGGGTTATGTGAAAAAAATATTGGCTCTTTATGAAAAAGCGACTAAGGAGATAGACCACTTCAGGCATACCAGTCTGGATAAACTAATCATAGGCGCCAGTACTACCTTAGGTGAATATGTGCTGCCCAGGATAATTAGCTATTTTGGGAAAAAACACCCTGAAGCGGATATCTACTTAAGAGTAGCCAATACAAAGGAGATATTAAAACAACTATCGGCTAATGCCTTTAATTTAGCCTTGCTTGAAGGGCGATTTGATAATTCTTCTTTTATAGTTGAGAAGGCCATGGAAGATGAATTAGTGCTCATTGTTTCCAATGAGCATCGATGGGCTAAGAATCCGGGTATAAATTTTAGTGAATTAAGAACGGAGCCGCTGATAATAAGAGAAGAAGGGTCAGGAACAAGGAAGGTGCTGGAGGAAGCGCTGGCTAAATTGGGGGCAGAGCTTTCTGATTTAAACATCAAAATGGAGCTTGACTTAACAGAGGCAGTCAAGAACGCTGTAGGAGAAAACCTTGGTGTCTCCTTTGTCTCCAAATCTACCCTTATTAAAAAGCCGGGAAATATAGTAATCGTCCCCCTAACTAACATGTATCTTCGGTTTGACTTCAACCTTATCTACAACCGGGAAAGAGGGCTTACCTCTTTAACCCTCGAATTTATAGAGTGCTTGAAGGAGAGATTGTCTAAGCAGGCGGGGGTGTAGTATATCAATAGAATAAGGGAGTATGTCAGGAGATATCTGGCTTCTTACCCCGATAGAGCCTGGAAGCGATGGCAATAGAAAGGACAGTGATGAGTATGCCGACTAACCCATCGCTGAGGTAATGCCATCCAAAATAAAGGGTAGACACAAAGTTAAGCACGGCCCAGATGAACATAGGTATCCAAAGCCGGCTTGAAGCCCGGAAAAAATAGTAAGCGTGATTAAACATCATGGTGACATGCAGACTGGGCATAGCCCCGACGCCGTTGCCTAACATGATCCTGAAGTGCTGCGGATCAGATAGGTAGGCCTGTTGAGCCCACAGGAGAGATTTCTGGATTTCTGCTATCTCTGTCCCTTCCAGAAAGGTGTAGAAATCTGGTCTGAAATAGCACGGGCCCCATGAAGGAAACAAGAGATAGCCGATAAGGGAAAGATAGTGGGCCGCAATAAGAGAAGTCGCATAATGCCAGGAAAGATTCAAGTCCCTCTTCATGGTGGCTAAGAAAAAAAGGGTGAAAAGAAGAAGAAAGAAATGGGAGCAATAGACAATAGTCAGGAACCCGGTCAATAGCGACCAGTTATGTTGTGAAACCCAACCAGGGAGGTTGTGGCCTAAAAAGAGGATATTGTCTAATTCCCAAAGCTCTGGGTCAAAAGATCTCTGGGCCAGCACGAAAGAGGCCGGTTTAAGGTTGGAATATACTATAAAACACAAAAAGGCCTGCAAGATAATGGGTAGGAGGCTGATAATAGAGCTGAAACTATAGTATCTTGATAGTCTCTCCTTGATGAACCGACGAATATCAGGGAGGATATCTCCTTTTAGATAATGCAAGCCAACGTTCTTAACGAGGCTAAATTCAAGGAGAACTATGGGGAGAGCTAAATACAATAAGTACAAGATGATTACAAACAGAAGAGTCTGGAAGAGGCTCTCCGGCAAGGCCTCGAAATTGAGTCCGCTGACCTTGCAGAGCAGAAAGGCCCCCATAAAGGCCCCTATATTCCACAGCCCGACCGAGTTACCCCGCCAGAATCCTGTTTTAAAAAAGAATGGAACGATCATCGGTTTATTGTAACCGTTCAGTCACGGATGCACACAGATGAAACACGGATTTCCGTGAACCGTGTCCGGGAGTCGTGTCCGTGATTAGGTTGTAGGGACAACCCTTGTGGTTGTCCGCCTATGGAACGGACAGGGATAAGCTCTGTCCTTACAACTCCGCCTTCTGTCCTCTATTATTTATCCGTGCTAATCCGTGTCAATCAGTGGCTGAACGGTTACGGTTTATTATGGCTTCTATACGTTCAGATATGATCAGAATAGCTGAATTGAAAGAGAAACTGGCTAAGTCCAACAGGTAGGGGCGAATAATCATTCGCCCCTACCTTTCTTATCGAGAGCCAACGGTAAAAAGATAGCCACCACCCTTTTTAATAAAAGAGTGATGGCTACATAAAGACCCTCCTAAGGTCTCTATTACCGTAGATACATTGGCCTTGTGACTGCGAATACCGACCCGGTAGGGGCGAAAAATTTTTCGCCCCTACTCTGGCTACCGGGTGTCTGGGAGTTTAGTGTCTGGTGACCTAATGTTCCGACTATCAGACACACCAGACCCCGACTACCCGTTTATTTTTCCGGGTCGGATGGAGCGCCAGAGAACCATCCATCCGACCCTTATCTTAACTTCTACCTGCTTTCTTCCGCCTCCGTTTTAACCGGCTTTTTTCTCTCCCGCCTTGTGCGTTGCCTCTTCCCGTTCACCTATTTTACTACAATCATCTTTCTGGTAGCCTCGAAGGAACCGGCCTTGAGCTGGTAGAAGTAGATACCGCTGGCTACTTCCTGACCGCTGTTATCTTTGCCATCCCAGTAAGCAGCCCGGTCTTTAGAGATATAGCTTCCGGCTGTAAGCACACCTAAGTCCAGGCTCCGAACCAACCGGCCAGAGAGGTCAAAGATGTTGACCGTTACCCCGGCCTCCTGGCTCAGACTGAAGGGCAGGAAGGTCTCCGGATTCATCGGGTTAGGATAGTTCTGACCCAGCATGGTCTTAGTCGGTACCATCGCCCCCATACCCAGGCTGATATAATCCGCCAGGACTTGCTTCAGTTCGCTGTTGCCATCTCCCAGGGCTTCGTACATATCCCGGAAGGCCTCTAAATAGGCGGCGTAATCTATTCTTTCTTCTGAAGCCGCCGCTATCGGCGCCGCCGTGATTACGGTATGGCTCTGGTGCCAGTTGAGACCCACCGAGAGCACGTCTTTGGCATCCACTACGCCGTCACCATTGGCATCGGCATAAGTGGCCGCTACCGTAGACCAGCCGATCATTGACTGGCCAATCCACTGGGTGGTGGCGCTGGCTCTCGGTTTGCCCGACACCTTCCAATACATGCCTATCGGCAGGATGTCCTTGGCATCCACATAACCATCGTTGTTGGTATCACCAGGCCAGATAACCAGGTTGTAGATGTTGCCTGCAATGACCCTGATCTGGGCCGAGGTCATCTTCACGCCTACGGGTTCATTGGCGCTGTTTCTGACTTCTACATCAGAGAAGCTCAGGTCGATCAGGTCGCCCACCTGACAGGCCGGCTCTTCAGCCAGCTTGAAGGTTATCTTCACCAGGGCCTCGCTCTCATCATAACCTGTCACGCCTGTGCCGTGTATCCCTTTCTTGCGGCTGATACCGATCTCGATCTTGCCGGCCGCCTCGTCTACCTTGGCCACATCTTCGTGATTCTCAATCAAGACCAGCTTGTTCGGATCAGAATCGAGGTATTTGCCAGGCGTAGCCGACACGTAATCCAGGATGTCTGACCGGGTGAAGTTCAGGGTAAAGGCCACACCGTAAATATCTTTGCCCTTATGGAAGTCATCGCCCACATATACGTTAAGCTCAAAGGTCTGGCCAGGACGCTGCTCATAGACCTCCTTACCCAGTCTAAGCTTCACTTGGGTAGTAGAGGAGACCACGTGGATAGTGACTGCATCAGGATGCGAGGTCCTCCCGCTGGGATCAATCACCACCAGTTGGAAGGTATAATCACCTACATAGTTGGGCACAAAGGTCGGATGCTCCACCTGGTCAAGGATAACCGTCTCCGGACCGGCTGTCTGGGTCCAGACATAGGCCAGGACATCGTTCTTATCCAGGTCATAGCTCTTGGAGCCGTCCAGGATGACCGTGGTGTTGGCCTCCACCGTCATGTCGGCTCCGGCCTCGGCTATCGGCGTATGTCCCTCTTTGCTCCAGGGCTTGTAGTCAACATAGTCGCTTACCCTATCTCCCAGACCATTGAGGTTGTAATAAGGTCTGGTCTTGGATTTATCCGCCGGACCAGTGGCGTCTCCCCACCAGTTATATTTGGCGTTGATCAGCACATCTTCATCCGAGTTGTAAACGGCGTAGTTGGCATTACTCAGGAACTCATTCATATCTTCTTCACTCCCGCCGATAAGAGGATTGGAACCGGTGCTGGTGTAAATGCCGTATTCGGCGTTTTCCGTGAAGACTGATTGGGTAATAGCCGGCGAGGCGCCCAGGGTGCATTTTACGCCAATGCCGTTCCAGATGAAATTGGCCCGCTTGATACTCGGCGCATTAGCCGCACAGTCAACCCCGACCGCCGCATACTTAATCACTACCTCCTCCAGCTCGCCGCTGGTGGTAGCGTCGTTAAAGGCGATGCCGCCCCAGTCACCGATCGTGGCTTCCATATAATCCTCATCAGCGTTAGTGTCTCCGCCATAGTTGTCATCCCGGTAAGAGGTGAAGATGATCTGCCCCTGGCCGGTGGTGCCGACCGCCCTGATCCTAGCATTATCATTCAGGTAAATAGAACCCCTCACCTTGATGGTAACACCGGGGTCAATGGCCCAGAAGGCGCCGTTGGTTACGGTCAGTCCATCAGGGATATAGAAAGGAGCATCTGTTTCATGCCAGGTAACCGACGGCGTCCCCTGAGCGCTCGGGGCTAAAGCCGGGCCGGCTTCCACTACTTCAGCTTCAACCGCCGGCCTAGTAATATCGCCGCAGACCTTAATGGCATCATACTGATTGCCGAAGATCTCGTTGTCCGTAATCAGATAGGCATTATTGGCCGTAATGCCGATGGCATAGTTGCGATTGTAGTTAATCAGGTTATGCCTGATAATCGGCTCGGCTTCCTCCCAACAGAAGGTGGCAATAGTCCCGGCTATGTGGCCCGTCGGATCATCGGTGTAGGTGAAGTCATCGTCCGGGGAGTAGGAATCATTGTAAGTCAGATGGTTCCACTCGATCAGCGGATCAGAGTTATTTCTCACCGCAATAGCCCGGTAGGTGTTGTAAGCGATCTTGTTGCTGGTGATGGTCGGTGAGGCATTGTGCAGCTCTACCCCATCCTCAGAGTAGAGGATGATAGACCGGTTGATGAGGGAATCATCTCGGGATTGATCCCTAAAGAGGATGCCCTGCCAATCGCCGTCATCGGCTACCCTGGCCTCGGATTGACCATCGCAGTTGGTGTTTCCGCCAAAGTCATCGTCAAAATAGGAAGTGAAGACGATGAAGTTTTCGCTCCAGTCGGAGGGGCGGATGGTCCGCTCAAAGGGCGGGCAGCAGTTCTGGCCCGGCTCAATGATGTCAAAGGCATGCAGGTCGCCGCCCGGATCGCCGTCGGCAATCAGTCTGCCTCTGATCTCCAGACCGGCCCCTTCGGACTTGGGCTTGGTCTCATCGAACTTGATGACGTTACCAGGCATAATGGTCAGGGTGACGTCTTCCTCTACGATAACCCGCTGGACAAAATAGGGCACTAAGTCATTATAGTTCCAACTGGTGCCAGCCACGGCGTAGTTGGCATACCAGACCGTATCCGTGCAGTGGTTGGTGGCATCGATCCAGATGGCATTATGGTTGTTGCCCTTGATCAGGTTGTCCTTGATGATGTAACCGCCCACACAATCTCCCAGTCGGTTCTGTCCTTTGATGATGGCCCAGCCGTCATTGTCCTGGATGAGGTTGTCGGTGATGGTCTCAGAGGCGGTGGCGGTGGAGTAGATACCGCCGCCGGCTCCATCCACATCAGTCGGCCTAACTCCATTGTCGTGTATATCACAGTTGGTCACCACTAAGTCGGTGTGGTTGCCCACGTAGTAGTTGCCCTCATTGAGGATGCCCCAACGGCCGTTGCGAGCAAATTCGCAGTTGTCAATGGTGATGCGGCCGTCATCCAGCTTGAAGTCGGCCCCGTCCAACCGGTTGTCGGTGAATTCTGAATTAGTCAAGGTCGGATTCATGGCCGGCTCAGGATCATTGGTCATATCGGCCGTCTTGTCACCGCTGTAAAGTATGCCGTAGGCAGCCGAGTTAGTGCTCCTGATATGGTCGATGACCACATCACTGCCGTAGACCTCGATGTTGCCCCGGTGATACTCGCCCAGGCCGTCAGCATACCAGCCGCCGTAGCGGATATCCGCATAGCTTATGATGGAGCCCTCCGAGGTCTCTTCAAATTTGATCCGCTGCCAATCACCGGCCTGCGGGTAATAGACCTGGCCGTCTGGTCTGGTCCAGGTGCTGAAGGTGATCCGCAGCTCGGGGATGGTGCCTTCCGGAGACGGCGCCCGCCCGGCCGCTACTAAGGTTCCCTGGATGACCAGCTCAGGCGGCTGGTTAGGATCGGTCAGAGTGGAGAATGGTCGGAAGAGAACTTCTACGCCCGGCTCCACCGTCAGGGTCACGCCCGGCTGAACCTGAACCAGGTCCTCAATGATGTAAGGTGAATTGGAGAGAGACCAGACCGTATCTTCTTGATAGATGCGGTCATCATAAGGCGGCACATCGTCCAGGATGCGGTTGACATAGGTGGCTGACTTTTTGACCGACCAGGCGCCGGTGAAGGCCGACTGGTTGCCGCCGCAGTCAACGGCCGCTACTCGCCAGTAGTAGACCTCACCCATCAGCATGGCATACTCATTGGGCAGGGTGTATTCTACCGTGGAATAACCTTGATCCAGAACCTTTACGTTTACCTCAGGCGAGGAGAAATCAGAATCACGGTCCATCTGGAAGATATAGTAAGTCGCATCCGGCGTGGCCGTCCACTCGAAGATGGGGGTCGAATCCGTCACCGGACTGGGCGTCATATCACCCACTACCTTACTTACCTTAGCCGGGTGGATCAGGGTCGGCGTGGCCGGCGATTTGAGGTCGACCTCAAATCGATTGGGGGTGCTCCAGTTGGTGGAATTAGTCGCCTGATCAAAGGCCTTGACCCGCCAGTAGTAGATACCTTCAGGGAAGGCGTTCAAGCCGGCCAGGGCCCCCTCAAACCGGCCGCCAAATTGGCCATTGTAGGCCTGATAGTCGGCTTCGGTGATGTTGAATCGGCCGTTGCCATCCTGATCAATCGGCCAGCGGCTGTTGGCGATATTCTGAATGCTGGGAACCCCGTTGGTCCGGAATTCCATCAGCGGCTCAAAGGGTAGCTCGCTGATGTTTATCTCCAGAGGATCAGTGAACTTGATGTCGTCGCTTACCTGCAGGGTGTAGACGATGGGGGCGGAAGGATCGCCCATTGGATCCCAGTCAAAGATAGGGGTGGCATCATTGACGCACTGACCGTCCGCCGGTGTGACCAGTCTCACTGACTTGCAGCTCACAAAACAGTCGGCAATCCGAGTATCAATATGAATCTCCCAGACATCGGTCGACCAGCCGGTCTTGCAGCAGCGGTTGCCGGCCTCATCCACACCACCGACTCTCCAATAGTAAGTGCCGTCTCTTAGGGCCACGGTCGGCACATAGCTGGAGACCTTGGTCCACTCATCTACCTCGGGTGAGGCAAAGTCGATGTTGTTGTCAATCTGAATATTATAGGTGATTTTGTCTATGCTCGGCCCGGTGCCCTCATCCTCGTAGGCTGACCCCTCATCCGACCAGTCAAAGAAGGGGGTGTCATCGTTGGTATAGGTGCCGTCATCCGGTGAAACCAGGCTCGGACATGAATCTACGTGCGGATCGATCCTGATGGCCCGGATCTCTGACCAGGTGGACTCATTCTCGGCACAGTCAATGGCCGTCACCCGCCAGTAGAAGGTCTTGCCGGCCCCGATACTAGGCAGAATAGTTGGCGTAAAGGTCATACGGCCATCTAAGACCTGGAACATCTCCGGATGATAGACATCGTGAGGGTCTCTCGGATCATTGGAATATTCAATGGTCTCATCAAAGATGTCGCCATTATTGGAATGATCCGCTGTGGTCAGGTCATTATCGCTCTCGATCTGGATGAGGTAGTAAACCTTATCGCAGTAGTCTGAGTTAAGGAAGTTGCCTGACAGCTCTGAAGAGTGGTAAGTCTTGGAATCAACCACCTGCTCCCAGGTCATCGTGGGCGTAATATCATTGGTAATGTAGAAATCTTCTGGTGAGATCAGATTAGGGGCGTCCGGGGCCGTGGTGTCAATGGTGAATCTCCGGTAAGGACTGGTATGGCTCCACTCGGAGATGTTGCCGGCACAGTCCATCGCCCGCACTCGCCAATAATAGGTTCCTTCCGGCAGGGCCGGCGTGACCGTCATTTGACTGCCGTGGATATAACCGGTCGTGCTGCCGTCTAAGGGGTTATCTCCGCCTACCAATTGTGACTCAAAGTCGTTTATGTCCAGAATAGGTGAAGAGAAATCAGCATCATCATCGATCTGGAGCTGATACCTCAGGTCGTAAGCCTCTGGCTCATCCCAGTCTAAGGTGGGGGTGTCATCGTTGAAGATGATGGCGTCATCCGGTGAGGAATAGTTGGGCATATCCGGCGGCGTCAGGTCCACGGTAAAGACCATCATATTCCCGCCGTTACTTCTGTTGCCGGCATCGTCAACGGCAATGACCCGCCAGTAGTAGTGCCCCTCATTCAGCTCATAAGCCGGTGGCAGGGTATACTGGGACTCGGTCAGACCAGAGACAGAGACGTCCGGGTCGATAAAGTCCGGGTCCCCGGCATCTTTGGCCTTGACCAACTCGAAGATGTAAGATATGGTCCGCTGCTGGGTATCGGTATCCTCCCAATAGAAGGTCGGCCTGGTTCGGCTGAAGGGCCGGCTGAGTGGACCGCCGGTGCCTGAAAAGACGCTGGGTGAAATATCCGGCTCCACCGCATATCCCTCGTCCCGGTAGCTGACACAGCCAAAAGGCGATAAGAGAACCGGATCGGCTGGGGCCTCCATTTCCGGATTGAAGCTCCAGACCTGGCTGGCGCACTGGTTGCCGGCCTTATCATAGGCAGTTACCCGCCAGTAATAGATTACCCGGTTATCCAGGGCCTCTGAATCAGCCGTTTGATAGCTGGAGACCGGCGGCGTCCCGGTGTTCCACTGATCAATAACCAGGGGAGCCGTAAAGCTTGATTCGGTATCAACCTGAATATTGTAGCTGATAATATTGGGGTCGGTCACATCAGCCCAGTCAAATAAGGGAGTCGTATCGGGCAGGGCGATCCCGTTGGATGGAGAGAGCAGCTCAGGTGTGCAGGGCGGGATGGTGTCAATGATAAAGACCTGCGTCTTCCATGGACTGATGTTGCCGGCACAGTCCCTGGCCCGCACCCGCCACATATAGTTGCCATCGGCTAAGGCTGCCGTATAAGTCGGCTGGGTCAGCTCAGTCACGTCAACTATGGGTGAGCTCCAGCCTGTCTCCATGGGCGCAATCTGCAGGTCATAGCGAAGCTCCTCGCCGTGACTGATCACCCAGGCGTAGGTCTCAGGTGGATTGCCGTCATCGGTACTGGTAAGATATGTAGCCGCCGTAGCGCTCCAATCTACCCAGTGCGTCTGAGAAGTGGTATCCCCCTCATTCCAGATAAAGGTCGGGGTCGGATCGGCCACATAGGCGCCGTTATCCGGAGTGTCAGACAGGTCCTGGGGAGTGGTCGGCGCTTTGGTGTCCACGATAAAGGCAAAGGAGTCAGACCAGGTATTGCCCGCATCATCGGTTACCTGCAGCTCCCACCAATAAAAATCACCGTCGGTATCCGAATCCTCCAGACAGACCGTGGTGATAAAGCTATGCTGGGTCCCGCCGCCACCGACGTCGACCCACCCATTAGCATCACTACTAGGAAGATTAACCACATTCGTGCTATCATAGACGCCCAGATTTCTATTGACGATTCGAACTTGATAGGTCACGGCTGGCGGCTCATCCAGACCATTGGGCCTGGCCCCGTAAGGCGGCAGGTCAACCCACTCCAGAGTCGGGGTGCAGTCATTGATATGGAACTGCCGGCTGCAGAACTCTGAGTCAGCCCCAGGATAGATCAGTCTGGCCACGGGCGCCGTGGTATCCACCGTAAAGTAACAGATTTCACTCCAGTTGCCTACCACCTCGTTACAGGAAGGATCCAGGGCCCTCACCCGCCAGAACCAGATGCCGTCCGGTAAGACGGCCCCGGTCCAGGCAGTCGTCCGGTCAGAAAGCCAAGCTACCTGATTGCCGTTAGCATCCTGACCATTAGAAAACAAAAAGCTGCTAACCTCTGAAGGCGCCGCCGCAGCATCATTACCATTTCTGATCCAGAGGTCGTACTCCACATCTTCCGAATCAGCAATCGAGAAAGACTCGTCATGATCAAGCTGGATTTCATACCACAGGTCACTGGGCTGACTCCCTGAAGGATCAGCCACCTCGGTCCAGGTGAAGGTAGGCGTACCCGTATTGATCCGGTCTCCTCCATTAGTGCCGGTGGTGGTGCACTGGCCCGGTGACTGGAGGATAGGCGCCTCAGGCGGGATACAGTCTTCCAAGTCTACGATGACCCGCCACTTGACACTCCAGTTAGTGGAGTCACTCCAGGAATGGGCGTTGACCGACATAACCCGCCACCAGTAGGTGCCTTCGGGTAGACGACCGGCGTTGAGAGCCTGGAAGAGATCAGTGGACTGTTGATCATAGACTAAGCCCGGATAGGTGTCCCCAA
Source organism: bacterium (assembly GCA_040753085.1). Taxonomy (NCBI): domain Bacteria; species bacterium. Next base: position 39,728 of record JBFMHI010000006.1, read on the forward strand.
TGGTAAAGCACGTTATGGTGCCGGGTATCCAGGCCTGAATGAGGAGATTATTGGCGTTTAGGGCGGCTGTATCTACCCCCGACCCTTCTCTCTCATTTTCATCCTCAAAGTTATCATTATTGAACCAGCCGAACTGGAAGATGTAAGAGTCACTGGCATCGTCTCCGCCACCTGTCTGAGTAATGCCGGGTCCCCCAGCGGCTAAATCCAGCGCATTCAGCACACCCTCATAAGGAATGCCCACCCTGGCATCCCAGCAGAAGGTAGGCTGAGGTGAATTGGTAGTGAGGCCGTCGATAAGAGACCGCAGGTCCACCGGCCGGATAGTGAAGGACCAGGTGGTGCTCCAGTTGGTGTAAGGCCTCCCAGAACCACCCGCCCCCTCATCAGAATAACCCATCACCCGCCAGTAGTAAGTTCCGTTCTTGAGGTTAAAGGAGCCGGTGTCAACGGCATAGAACCCCTGGGTGGGATCAAGTCCCCAGATGGCCTGACTGTCGGCGGTAGTGACAATCTTCGGCCATTGTTCCGTGGAGCCATCCGGATTGAATTCTGTCCGCTCCGCAAAACCTGGATCTTTATCTATCCAAATGGCCCAACTGTCAATCACATCATTGGCGCTGCTGTCGGACAGGTTCTCGGCCGCGCCGAATACTAGGTCAGGCGTGGCGCTGTAAACATCAAACCCATTTAAAGGATACTGCAGCACCGGTGGGACTATGTCAAACCAGCCCAGGTTGCTCTTGGTGTCCTCATCCACAATGACCCGCCAGTAGTACCTGGTGATTTCACCTTCCGGTACACAGTCCAGGGCCAGGCTGTCGGGTATGTTAAAGGAATGTGTTACCCCCGGACCTCCAAAACCACCACCAGACACATTTAAACCATAATCCCCTATGCTGTCAAAAAGGAGATTAACCTCGAATTCTAACGGATAAAGAAAGTCATTCCGCTCATCGACCTGGACAATAAACTGTTGAGCCGTATCAGGCCCGTTCCAGTACCAGGTCAAAGATGGGGTAGCGTCCCAGGTGTCAATCCCGTTAATGGGACTGGTCAAGGACAGGGCATACCCCGTGCCCACCATGGCTGTCCCCAACACAGCCAGGGTGGCTAACACTACCATCACCATTTTTAGTACATCTTTCTTCATTTAAATAACCTCCCTGTATTTAGGATTTGTTTCCCCTCCCGGAAAAAAATATATAAACTACTCAGGTCAAAGAGAACGCGCGGTCATTCCCTTACCTTTACGTAGTTTAAATAGTAACTACTCAGCCTCTATATAGTAGCCTTACCTAGCGAAACCACAACATATTGTGTTTAGGTGTTTAAAAGTTAGCTAAAATTCCTAAAAAACGGCTTTCTATGCAACCTATAAAAGGAGACGAACCACAATATATTGTGTTCTGTAAGCTTCAAAATCAATATGTGGTGGCTGAGTAGTTACTTTAAATATATTGTTCAGCCACAAAGCCACTAAGGCACAAAGACACAACCTCGATCCTCGATTCTGGATGCTCGATCCTGGATACTGAATCCTTTACCAGCATCGAGGATCGAGCATCCAGCATCATGTGCTGAACGGTTCCATACTTTTAATAATAAGTAGCACATTAAAATTGATTAAAAAACCAGCCTCCTTTTTACCACGAAAACACAAAGAGACTAAATTCATCAATAATTTCCCCTTCGTGCCTTGGTGGCTGAACGGTTACGATAATTATTAATTATTGGGGGTAGGGAGTAGAGAGACGAACGGGATGGGTCTTATTGCCGCATATCTACCGACTCTCTCTGCTCCCTAAGATTAAAGAGTTATAGTATTGCCCCCCCAACATTTGCCTTCTCCGCCAGTAGGGGTGAAAAATTTTTCGCCCCTACGCTGGTTACCAGGTGTATAGGAGCTTAGTGTCTGGTGACCTCTTGTTCCGACTACCAGACACCAGACCACCCAAATAAAAAAAGACCTATCACCCAGGGGAATGCCCTGATAATAGGTCTTTTCACGCCGTCTCATTAACTTGCAGCACATATTGAAAAAGAGAAGCTGCCTTATTCTCTTCTCCTTAGGCTGTACTGAAGTCTTAGTTGGTTACTTTCAAAGTAACTAACTTCGGGCAACCATCCTTGGTGATTTGATATGATATTACTTTGTTTAAGCTGTTTTTTGGCTTTATTGAATTAGCGTCTTGTAAAAGGATCTGGATTTTTAGGCTCTACTAATTTTTTAGAGGAAATTTATCTTCTCATGCTTAATTCTCTATGCTAAACTAATTCTTTGCTAAGGGGGGTAGAGAAACTCTACCCAAACAAAAAAGACCTATTACCATCGGGAGGTAAACCCTCTGATAATAGGTCCCTTTCTTACCTACCTAAAATTCAGACTACCTTCCTTGGTTATTTGCTTTGATTATGCTTTAATTAAACTGGCTTATATCTACGATTTTTACTATGTTGTCTATAGTCTAAATCTCTTTTTTCTGACTACTATATTTCAACTATGAAGTCAGGTTAACACATTTCCTTTGAAATGTCAAGAAAAATCTTTAAAAAAATGAAAAAAAAATTTAACTGGGGGTGGTTGTGAACCAAGTCTATATTTTGTAAGTAGTTGTGACGGTAAAAAAATTATTAGTCAGTTATCCGCTGTCCGTGGTGAAAAGACCAAACTCAGCACCCACTCACGGATGACTGACCACGGACAACTGACTAATGACCAATCTTTATTTCACCAACCCTTTTTTATTTAGCTCGCTCCTGGCGTGTTCAAAGATATCTACGGCTGTCTGATTTTTAACCCATCGGGTTAAATCGGCTACCCCTTCTTCAAAAGGCACTTTAGGCTCAAAGCCCAAGCCTTGAATTTTTGTAATATCAGCATAACAGTGCCGAATATCTCCCTCTCGAAATTTAGAGGTTATCTCGGGCCTTAAGTCGGTGCGATTAAGGTCTTTTAGCAGGATATTAGCCATATCTAACACCGTCAACCTTCTACCGGTCCCCACATTAAGTATCTCAAAATTGGCTTTTTCAGCCTCCATAGCCAGGAGATTAGCGGCGACTATGTCACTCACATGAATAAAATCTCTGCTCTGTAGACCATCCTCAAAAATGACCGGTGGATGGCCGTTGAGTATCCTGGAAGAAAAAATGGCGGCCACCCCGGTATAGGGATTAGATAGGGCCTGCCGGGGACCGTAGACATTAAAATAACGAAGGGCGACAGTAGGAATATTATAAGCTCGCCCCAGGATTAGGCTTAGTTCCTCCTGGTCCTTTTTGGAGATGGCATAAACCGAGGTGGGATAGAGGGGTTTAGCTTCAGTAGTGGGGATGGCTTCCACTACGCCTTCGCACTCAGGGCATTGCATCTCCCAGGCTTTTTTCTTTAATTGGTCTTTCGTTCTCAACTTTGGATAGACCACTCCACAACGGTCACATTGATATTCTCCTTCACCATAATTTGACATAGAAGAGGCAATCAAAACCTTTCTTACCGAGTTGGATTCATTAACCAAAATATCCCAGAGGATAGCTGTGCCCAGGGTGTTAGCTTCCATATAGTGCTGGATTTCATACATCGACTGGCCGACTCCGACTGCCGCCGCCTCATGGAAAATGATTTCGCACCCTTCGATAGCTTGTAATAACGCCCGGCGATCTCGCACATCTCCTCTGATGAATTCGGCTTCAGGGTTCAGATATTCCGGCAATTTCTGTTCAGGGCCATGAACTTGAGGGTCAAGGTTATCAAATATCCTGACCTGATGTCCCGTCCCTATAAGAGCATCAACCAAATGAGAACCAATAAAGCCTGCCCCGCCAGTAACAAGAATCTTACAACTCATCTCCAACCTCCCCCTTTAGATTTCGGAATTCGGATGGCGGATTTCGGATTTTGGTGCCGTGGCTGGTCATTTAATACCACCGTAACTACTCAGCCACTAACCTTAGTGGCTTTGTGGCTAAGTAGTTACATTCCGCCATCCGCCATCTGCCATCGATTAGTTGGCCTCTTTAAAAAGGCGCAACCGATTAAGAATGCTCAGGCCACTATTTATGACCCGCTTCGCTTCAGGCCAGTCTTTGATAGTCAAGGCGGTTTGAAGCATGTAACCCGGCCTCAGATAAAAACTCCGATAGGCCTTTGCTCTGGCTTGTTCAATGACCTTCCGGTTGAATTCCGGGGTTTCGATCAGGAAATTACAGGCATCAAAATCTTCCCAGGAATCAAACTTGAGCCAGCCTTTTTTCATACACATATCATACAAAACTGTCCCCGGATGAGGCACAGCGGTGGCAAACTGAGCTGAATAAGGCTTAATTTCCTTGGCAAACTCAATTGTTTTCTGCCGGGATTCTTCGGTCTCGCCAGGCAGGCCGAACATAAAGAAGGCCTGAGCCTTTATCCCTAATTTCCTGGCGAGCTTAAAGGCATTTCTCACCTGATCCAGGGTAATTCCCTTTTTCATCCGCTTAAGCATCTCCGGGTCACCGGATTCAACCCCAAAGAAGATAGTATGACAGCCAGACTCCTTCATATACCTCAACATTTCTTCGTCTACCGTAACCCTGGCCTGACAGAACCATTTCAGGGTTAATCCCTTATTTATCATGAGCTTACATATTTTAATCAACCGCTCTCTATCCTGGACCAAACAATCATCGTCAAAATAAAGCTCCTCTACCCCAAAATCACCTTTCAGTTGAGCAATCTCTTCTATTACATTCTCCGGGCTTCTAAATCGTGTCTTTCGGCCATATAAGGTGCGGGGCCAGAGACAGAAGATACAACCATAAGGACAGCCACGTGAACTGATAATAAAGGTAGCATTCTTGCCAGAATAATGGGCCGAAACATAGTTAGGGATGCGGACCAGATTTCGATCAGGAAAGGGAATTTCGTCCAAATTTTCGATCAAGGCTCTATTTTCGTTTATCTTGATCCGGCCATTCTCTCGATAGGTTAACCCAGGAACCTTGCCCAACCCCCCCTTATTGGCTATGGCCAGAGCCGCATCTCTTACCGTGTAGTCAAATTCACCTCGACAAATACCCCCAACTGATTCATGATCTTTCATAATTTGTTCATGAAAGACAGTCGGATGAGAACCCACCAGAAGTATAAAGGTGTTCGGAGATTTTTGTTTGACGGTCCTGGCGGTTAATAGATCGTAATCAATAGAAGGCGTGGAACACTCCATCACCATCATATCCGGCCTTATCTGTTGAACCCGTTCGGCAAAATCGTCAATGGAAAGCTCCTCCACGATTCCGTCGACAAAGACCACATCTATGCCGACCTTCTTAAGAATAGCACAGACATAAGCCAGATAAGTCGGATACTCAATAAACTTATCTTTTCTCCGATGCGGCCACCGCACATCTGATCTAAGCCCATAGCCAGGCCCTGGCCAGGGTGGATTGGTTACTAAAACCTTCATTTCTTATCCTCCTCGTATAATTAATGGTATTATCAAAATTTTTTTCTTAACTATTTATAGTTAAAGCAGTTATCTACGATTTAGCTTACCTCCCCCTACTTTTTGTTTAATTGCAAGTTCAAGGGAGTAACTGTTTTTCTTTCAGAATCTGCATATATTCTTCGCAACCCAAGGGGCATTCTATTAACTGAGAAAATAGCTTGTTTGTCAGCTTAAGTTGATTAACAATTGAAGATTGAGTGCCTTTTCTTAGCTCTCCTTGTCCCTTTGGGATAGTTACTCTCCCTATCTTTTTCCCTTCGTAGACAAACCATCCATTTACCTCTTTTGTAACCCGAAAGTTTATAGCCAACTTGTTTTCAAGGACGGCTACCACCTCCTGCTTAAGGTAAATTCTACTCATCTTTCAGCGATTAACTCCTTTAGGCTAATAAGCCATTTTTTAGGTAGTGGCCCCAGATTGTCAGGATCTTCCTTTAGATCAAAATATAATTCTACTATATTCTCTTAAGTTATTTAAGGCCTCAGAAACGTTATCGCCAAAACCAACTGTTTCAACGTCGTGATAATGAGCTATATAACCACCTTCATCTTCCGCTACCTGGACTAAGAGGGGTTGCTTTAAAATCAATCGCTCGTTTCCTAAGCTCGAGATAAATATATTCTGGGTTTTGAGATCAGAATGGATATCTTCCAGCTTTCTCTCAATAACATTGATATGCTCCAAAACAATAGCCTGATCAGTTATGACTGGCATGCTCAATCCTCCTTAACCGTCCTGGGTTTCGGAGAGCCCATTCCACCACCACTATCAGGCCCACCCAGAGTGGGATAGTATACATACTCGCCTCCGATGAAAAAAGACCGATTTCATACCTTCTTAGAGAAAAGGGGAAAAGTAAAAGATGTTGGGATATAATTCCATACTGGAGAAGATCCATCCCCAGGTGTAAGATACTTCCTAACCACAGGCTAATAAAAATTGTTTTACGCTCGTCCTCCTCAAAGAAATAGCTTAACCACAGGCAGACTAAAGTGATTCCACCAGGGGTATGAAGGGGATGAAACAGCCAATAAAATTTGGATTCAAGCAGAAAGAAAGGAATACGGGTAATAACATCAGGCAAGATTGTCCCTACCAGGAAGATAATCAAGTATCCTCTCTTCACCAATAATCTATAAATAAGATAAGCTACCCCGCTGTGGGTGACCAGATCAGGCATCTTCAGATTTATTTCGATTTCGTGGGACAAAGACCTTTCGTTTCCAATCGAAGTGGTATTGCTTGAAAAAGAGAATCAGGATCAATAAAAAGGGGGGCAGGGAAACTACCCGTTTGAGTTGCCGGCCGTGATGGATATGGAAGCGCTTAAGCTCCAGATATCCCTCACGATGAAAGATAGCGGTAAGGCTGAGGTAATCTCCCTCTTTAAGGCCTGGTATTTGACCCCTTACCGGTATTTCATCTTTCCCATCCTTTAATTGAAAGCCATCTTTCCTTAAAAATTTGACCTTCTTAGTAAAAGCCACTACCTCTTTTCCGTCAAACCGTTCTGGTTCGGCTAAACCGTCCTGGAACCATGTTTCACATTTAGGACGGGCTTGCCATCCATATAAACAACCCAGCACGATGAGTCCGCTAAGAAAAGAAATTTTCAACCCTCGATTTTTATTCGAAAACACTTTAGTGCTCCAGAGAATCCGCCCTCCGCAATTCCTCATACACCTCTTCAAAGTCCTGCATTCTTCTCTCCCAGCCATAATCAGATTCAGTTCGCGCCCTGGCTTTTTCCCCCATTGACTTTCTCAGATCATCGTTTTCCAGTAACTCAAAAATGCCCTGGATAAAATCACTGTCTACCCCTTGGCTGATGTATATTTCTTCTCCATGAATAAAAGATAGTCCTTCTACCCCTTTTTGGGTGGAGACAATAGATTTGCCGGAGGCAGCCGCTTCAAATATCTTGATCCTCACGCCTGAGCCCGTAGTAATAGGGACAAGCACAATATCAGAAGCAGCCAGATGGGCCAATAGATCGGGTCTTTCCAAATAACCAGCAAATATTAAGCCCGGTCTTTGATATTTCTTGAGGTTGTCCCCCCCCTGACCAATAATGATGAATTTTGCCTCCGGGTATTTTTTAATGACCTGAGGAGATATAGTGTTGGCAATATGTTCCACCGCCTCAATATTGGGTCCGTATTTAAGGTTACCCATAAAAGCCAAAAGAGGCGTATGAGGCTCAAGTCCGTATTTTATCCTTACTTTTTCCGGGGCGCCCTCCCGACATTTAATATTATCCAGATCAATACACGGACTAATGACTTTTAATTTATCTTCTGGGAGGTGATAAAGCCGGCCTAACTGATCTTTATCTACTTCAGATAAAACAATAATCTTGTCAGCCTTCCAACAAGCCAGATGTTCGACTACCTTTATTATTCGTCCCAATAAAAAATGAATTGGCCCTCCCATCTCTTTGAATTTAAGGTACTCGACATTTTGTTCAATCAGCACCAGAGGGCGATTAAATATGGTCTTCAAAAATATCCCCGATATAGCCGACCAGAGGGGTTCACATTGAATAAGGTCAGCCTTGAGTTCAAGCATAGCCTGATAAGCCGTCCATAGATAAAAGGGGTTAAATAAGACAGAGAAAACCCTCAGGCGATCAAAGAAAGAAGAAGGACAATAACTGACCTTAATATTTTCGTTTTTAATATCCACTGCTCCACCCTGAGAGTGAAGGTGCGTAATAACAAGGCAGAGTTTATTTCGTTTTGAGGAATACTTAGCATAACTGTAAACTATAGTGCTTCCACCATGAACAGGCGGGAATATATCAAAAGGAGCCAGCACCAAGATCTTCTGCATATCTTATAATGGGTATCTGGTGTCTGGTTGTTTGGTGGATAATAAAAGCCGATTAGACTACCCGAGACTACCCATAACCAGCCACCCATAAAAAATAGCCCGTCTCCTGGCCTTAACTGACCGTCCTGAAACGGGCTCTAATAAGTTTCCTACCGTTATATATATATTTTATCACAAAATTCTTTTCCTGTCAAACATATTTTTCTTGACAAGAGGGGATATTATGAGTATATTAACATTTAATAAAAAAGAAGGCCTTTGGTTAAATCCACGCAGGGGGTGGTGGTGTAATTCTATCGACTTAAGGAGGATAGACTCGGATGTCTGTTTTGGGCCCACATCTTACGATTGATGGTTATGATTGTCCTCGTTCCAAGCTGGAGGACCTCGAACTTATTTATCAAGTTTTGGATGAATTTCCAGCCAAAATAGGGATGACCAAGATTATGCCTCCTTATGTTTTTCGGTACTATGGTAAGATCCCTGAAAAGTGGGGACTTTCTGGTTTTGTTCTCATTGCGGAAAGCCATATTAGCATTCATACTTTTCCGGAAGGTAAATTTTTGAGTGTGGATATATTTTCCTGCACTCGATTTAATCCGGAGGAAGCGACTTCTTTTATTAAGGAAACCTTTGGGATTAAGCGTCTGGAGACGAACCTTATAGAGCGGGGTCGTGATTATCCTTTTGATCTAACAAAGGCTCAGATAATTAATTTAGAAGAACGAAGGGCGATAGCATCCAAGTAACTGTTTAGGTAAGGGGTGATCAGTGATCGGTAATCAATTACTGCTTCCCCCTCACCGATTACCGATTTCATTATTTCATTAATTAATGGCGTGTCAACTTCCGTATAACTTTGGGGCTCTACCGAAACAGTTTTCCTCTTATGAGACTTCGAGGGTGGTGATTCTCCCTGTTCCTTATGATCAAACGACTTCTTACCTGGCAGGGACAAGAGATGGTCCCAGGGCTATCATAACGGCTTCAAGAAACCTGGAGTTATTTGATGAAGAACTGGAGAGGGAAACTTACCAGGCAGGTATTGCTACCTTGGATGAACTTATTCCGATAATAAGTGGGCCGCCGGCAATGATCAAGGTAGTAGAAGAAGAGGTTGATGGCCACCTAAAGGCGGGAAAATTCCTGGTAATGATTGGGGGAGAACATTCCATTACTTTAGGCGCCGTTCGGGCCTTTAAAAAGCGATATGATGATTTATCGGTTCTCTTTTTAGATGCCCACGCTGATCTTAGAGATAATTACCAGGGCACTCCATACAGCCACGCTTGTGTGGGAAGAAGGATTAGGGAAGAAGGCGTTTTTCTTATTCAGGCCGGTCTTAGAAGTTTATCTAAAGAAGAAGCGGATTACATCAGCCGGTCGGGGATAGAAACCTATCGGGCAAGAATGATGATGGAACGCTCTTCCTGGGTAAATCAACTGATTGACGCTCTTTCAGGGCGGGTTTATTTGAGCATTGATTTAGATATCCTGGATCCTTCTGTTATGCCAGCGGTGGGGACACCGGAGCCAGGAGGTCTTTCCTGGTATCAACTTATTGATTTAGTCAGAGATGTAGCCTGCCGCCGTGAAATAGTTGGATTAGATGTAATGGAGTTATGTCCCCAACCAGGGGATATTTCTCCGGATTTCCTGGCGGCTAAATTAGTTTATCGGGTGTTAGGATATAGCCTTTGTCCCTAAAAGCCTTCAGCCTATTCACCTGATCAGCCTTCAGTCTATCCACTAATTTGAGAGGAGGTGATAGAGAGAAAAATAGGGGAAGATAAGGAGTTATATATTACCAAAACCATAAAGGAGGTGAAACGATGAAACGTTTCATATTAGGGATAGGTCTTTTTTTCCTGGTGGGTGTGTTGATTAGCTGCACGCCTAAGCCTGAAGAAACTGCCGCCCCTGAAGAACAGGCCATAGAGGAGACTACTCCGGCCGTAGAGGAGGCCCCGGCCGTAGAGGAGGCCCCGGCCGTAGAGGAAGCCCCGGCAGGGGAAGTGGAACATGCCCCTGAGGGTGGTGAGATGGGAGCCCAACCAACAGAAAAAGCCCCCGAATAATCTGCCCTTCAGGTAAACTTCAAGTAACACAGACTTCCAGTCTATGAAAATCACAGGCAGGATGCCTGTGTCACCCATAAAAAAGGGAGGAAGAAAGGTTACCCCTTTCTACTCCCTTTTTGAGTTTTAGGTTTTATCTGCTACAGGTAAAATAATGGTAAAGGTAGTTCCTTTACCTCCTTCACTTTGATACTCGATTTTTCCATTATGGTCATGGATGATTCGCTGGACAATAGGTAATCCAAGGCCGGTTCCAGCCTCTTTAGTGGAATAAAAGAGGTCAAATATTCTCGCCTGTTTTTCCTTGGGGATACCAGAACCAGTATCTGATATAGTAAGAGAAACCTCCCTTCTTTTGCTCCCCGTAGACATGCTTAGTGTCCCTCCCTTATCCATAGCTGTTTTGGCGTTAAGAATAAGATTGAGGATGGCCCCTTTGAATTGTCGTTTATCCAGGAGAACAGGGGGCAGTGGATTCTGAAAGGCTTTATTTATTTGAATCTTAGCCCAAAGGCATTCGGGCTCTACGAATCGGATAACTTCTTCTAAAACGTAGTTCAAGTTTTCCTCCTTCAAGCTAAGTTCCGGTGGTCGGGCAAGCCTCAAAAACTCTGTTAGAATTTCATCCAGGCGAATTAGCTCTTCTTGGATTTCAGAAATCAAATTATGTGCCTCCCCCTCTTCTCTTCCGGTTCTTTTCAGTGCTTCCCTGAGCAGCTGAAGATTTATATTGAGAGAGTTTAACGGATTTTTTATCTCATGCACCAGGCCGCCTCCCATGAGACTAATATAGTTGATTCGCTCATCATCTTGAGCTTCAGCTTCCTCCTGCCTGGTCTTGAACAAAAGATACCAGAAGTAGGCGAAAAGCCCGCCCGTTAAGAAAATACTGCCGACAAAGGTAAATATAGATTTAGTCTGACTGAAGAGGATAAAGAGCCACACCCCAAAGACTATAAATAATATCAACTCGGGAAGTATGGCCAGCCGTGATCTTACCATTACCTTTATTTTACGCCTTCTCTTCATCGAAAATACCCCCAATAAGGACACAGATTAACGCTGATTTACGTGATGATACCATAATTCAGGCAGGGTGTCAAGAGATTGCCAGGCTTTTGTTCCCTTGGGACTTTTTGCCGGAGCCTCAGAAGAATGTTTCTCGAAAAACAGAGATAATGAGTTAAATTTAGCTAAGAAGGAGAGATAATCCAGGATTATGCCTATCAATCATCCTGTAGCATCGAATATAGAGCTAAATATTAGCCTCTAAATTGCCGAAATATATATCAAATCGATAACTTGAAAAGTGACCAGATAAATGGATTTCCGCATCTAAAGGAGTAGGTCAATGGCATTAAATGGGATTAACCCTACTAACTATGAAATATCCCCCTTCCTAGGCAGGGAAGCATTTCTAGAAAATATCCCGCAGCCTTATGCTTCTCCCAGAGGAGAAGAAATAATCGACCGCTGGGAAAAAGGTCCTAAAGAGCCGACAGAGAAAGGCACCTATCATCCTTCCGATTTCAAACCGCCGTTGCCAGGTGAAGAGACTGAAGCAAACACTTCTGCTATCCGGGATACCCACGAAGTGGGTGCGCAATCCGCAATCCCGGGTACCCACGAAGTGGGTGCGCAATCCGCAATCGAAGAACTGCCAGGCGATGATCTTGAGCCTGAATTAGCAGGAAAAAAACCTGGGGTAGAGACCGATTCGCAATCCGCCATCCCGGGTACCCACGAAGTGGGTGCGCAATCCGCAATCGAAGAACTGCCGGGCGATGATTTTGAGCCTGAATTGGCAGGAAGAGAACCTGAGGTAGAGACCGATTCACAATCCGCAATCCGCAATCCGCAATCCGCAATCGAAGAACTGCCGGGCGATGATTTTGAGCCTGAATTAGCAGGGAAAGAACCTGGGGTAGAGACCAATTCACCATCCGCCATCCCGGGTACCCACGAAGTGGGTGCGCAATCCGCAATCCGCAATCCGCAATCCGCAATTGGAAATGAGACTGAAGCCACGGCTGAAGAATCAGAATCCGCTTCAGAAGAAGCTGAAACTGAGGAGGAAGAAGAGGAGGAGAAAGAGAAAAAGGTAGGGACAACATCTGAGCAAGACTTATCCGAGGAAGAGCAAGAAGAAGTTCAGGAGTTAAAGCAAAGAGACCGGGAAGTCCTCCAGCATGAGCAAGCCCATATAGCGGCAGGCGGACAGTATATCCGCGGGGGGGCAAAATATGAATATGAAACGGGGCCGGATAATAAACGCTATGCGGTGGGGGGCGAGGTTTCAATCGACACCTCTTCTGAATCCACGCCTGAGGCCACCGCCCGAAAGGCCCAGGTAATCCGGCGGGCGGCTTTAGCCCCAAAAGACCCTTCATCCCAGGACAGAAGTGTAGCCGCTCAGGCTTCCAAAATGGAAATGCAGGCCCGGAGGGAGATGGCCGAAGAGGCGCGAGAGGAAGTTAAAGAGGCAGGAGAAGAGAGTAAATCAGAAGAGAGCAAGAATACTCAGAAGGTAGATGATAACCACCAGATCGAACAGAAAGATGATAATGAAAAGATTGCTCAGCCGGAAACAGACAATAAAAAAACCTCTAACTCCAGAGAGGATGAAGAATCTTCGAATACCAGGACATCAGCCGGAGTTGAAAGCCTTGTAAACGAAATAGTAAGCAAAAAAGAAGACGGTTCTTTATTGCAAATAGGAGTGGAGGAGAACCCCCTAACTGAAATAACAAACAACGAAAAAGAAGATGGGCCTCTGTCTCAAATAACGGAGGAGAAAGAGTCTGATAATTCCTCAGAAACAAAGGACGCCAATAATGGGTACGGCGGCTTTGCCCCTTATGCCCGGCTGACTCGACCAGAAGTAGGTGGCAACATTAACCTTTACGTATAACTCGATGTTCAAGTTTTTTTGTAACTATTCAGCCACGGATTAACACGGATTAGCACGGATAAATAGTAGATAGCAGAGGACAGAAGATAGAGAACAGAGGTCAGAGAACAGAAGGAGAAAAACCCTACGATATTTTAACTAATGGCAGAAAATTATTTACTATTAACTACTTAAAAAACTAATATCAAATTATTGTCAAAAGTATGCCAACTTCATTAGAAAAAAACTCGAACATCGAGCGATTTATTTTACTTTCGTATTGCATTATCTCCTCACCTTGTCAAGGGGACATCTTCTATCTTTTTATGCTTCTTTAATACAATAAAATCCACTATACCTTTCAAATATCCCACACCATAGCTAAGATGAAGCGTCACAAAAGCTATCGGTAAAACCATTAAATGCTTTAAGCCTCTCTTAACTGATAACAAAAGGGAAAACCCCAGATTTGCAGTTAAATAACTTAAGATAATTAAAAGAAATATCCACAAAAATGGTTTTATCAGAAACGAAAGTATTCCACACATAATTAAACTACCTACAAAGACACTAGGAATTAACTGTCGCCAGGTAAGTACTGCTCCTACTTTTTGAGCTACAAGGGGTTTAAAGTACCCGTATTGGTAATGCTGACACCATAATTTTTTTAATGAAGGTCTTAAGTGAAGGTGCGATTTAATCAATGGTGAAAAATAAATCCTTCCACCGTTCTTAATCAACCGATAGTTAAACTCTTCGTCCTGATCACGGATAAGTTCTTCATCAATTAATCCGATTTTGGAAAACACTTCTTTCTTATAGAGACAATATGGGAGAGTGTCCGAAACAAAACCTTCATTTGTTCTACTTCTGTATCTTTTACCTCCAGCACCAAAAATCGAATCTGCCGCAAAAGGAATTGCTCGGGATACGATATCATCCCCTTCATTTATTGTGTTCAACATTCCACCTACAGCATCTGCATTGGTTTTATTTAGGTATTTGACTCCATTTATTAAAAAATCGCTATCAATAACGGCATGGGAGTTAATCATCACGATTAGATCACCCTTTGCATTTTTTATTCCTATATTCATTGCCACAGGAGTAACTCTCTTCTGGTTTTCCAGCAATCTGATGAAGGGATATTTTTGAGAGTATTCACTCACACCCTTTTTCGTCTCATCCTCACTCATCCCATCAACAACCAAGACCTCAAGTTTGTCCTTTGGATAATCCTGGGCAATAATGGAGTCAAGGCATTTGCCGATGAACCTTTCCTCATTTCGACAGGGGATGATGATGGAAACAGACGGTAACTTATAATATGCCATATAGATAGTCCTCCATATCTGCCAGCTTGGATATCACTTCTCTATTAATTTCTATCTAATTCATTTGCTGATAATTCCAGAATCTGCAAAACAGCCTTGATTAATTAGAGTTAAAAGTTATCCTTCATGAAAATGCTCGGCCAGCCAAAACAAGAGATGTAATTAACTGCAAATAAATTACTTGCAAATTCCTGCCTCCTGTGGTATAATTGGATTAAAAGCAATAACCACAACCCCAAAAACAGCAGGAGGCAAAGAAGCATGAAACCTACCAGAGAACAAAGTCCGGCATTGTCCCAAATCCCCTAAAAAAGGGCTGAAAAACTGGTAACAGTTTGGAGAACATTATGCCTCGCCTCAATCACGTTATTATCTCCACAACTATGGGGGGTAAAAGTCTTTTCCTTGTCT
>JBFMHI010000007.1 GCA_040753085.1 bacterium
TTTAAACTTACTGTGGTAAGCTCTCTTCGTCAAGATTTAGCGATTTCAGAGAAGCGTCCAACGATGCACAACATATTGGGTTACAGGGAGTTCTGGTGAAATTGAGTTTTCATATTCACGTTATTATAAACTTGGGCAAGATTCAAGTGAACATCAGCATTGTCTGGAGCTACTTGAACAGCTTTCTCTAATAATTCAACCACTCTTAATAAATCAGGATTTGGACACTTTTGAAGGGCTAAAGAAAGCAAAAGATATGCAGGAATGTAATTTGAATCAACATCCAAAACCTGCTTAAATTCACCAATAGCCTCCTCAATAAAATCCTCTTTCAAAAATATCTTACCCAATTCCATGCGACTTTCTACATCATTAGGATTAGTCCTTATGCTATTTTGTAAATATTCTGCTTTTTTTCGGCATTTTCATCTTTAAAGATTAAAGTTCTTTGTTTTGGAGAGTGAGCACAATTCAAGAAAACCCCGGCTATACAAAAGATAACAATAATGTAAAAAACAGGCATCGTTTCAAAACTGAGGAATAATTTCCCCAAAGATGGTATACTTTGAATATATCCCAATCACACCACTAATCGGACTACTACAAGGAGGTTCAAATGAAGGATACCATCACTCTACGGGATACGCTTCCAACCAGTCTATCCATAACTGCTTTTGGGTCAGATGGCTCGTTTCTCACTCCCTTTGGGGAACCGGAGATAGGGAGATTTGCCGACCCTGACCCATCATCCACGACCAAACTATCTGCCTGCTACCACACTCAAGCAACAGAAGACACGCCCTCCGCTTGCAAACTATCTGCTTGTCCACACCGCCAAGCGTGCTACCAGACCCTCAGTAAATGGCACGTGCGGCGTGGCCAATACCAGCGTCCGGATGTGACAGCCTATGACCGCATAGAAATCGCTCAGCGGTATTACGCTCCTAACCGTCCCTGGGGTGGAGTGGTGCGTATGGCACAGGAATACAACCTCAGCCGTAGGACGATCTACGACATTGCTGAGCAGGGCGCTATTCTTTTCGAGCCACGTTTGCCTGGCCCAGTTCCCTGCCTCAAACAGTTACTGCCTTGCGGCCAGATGCTTTCCCTGCCGAAGACTGAGAAAACAATCCTATCTCGAGAAGAAAAGGAACTGCAGCGCAACCGTTTGATTTTAACTTCGGTCTTCCCTGGTGGCGTAACGATGCGTCCGATAGAAGATGTCCTGACAGAAAGCACTCTGAATACAGCCTGGAAGTCTACCTTTTCGATTTCGAGGGGGATCTATATGGTCAATCTCTTCGGGTACGCTTTGGCCCCCGCCTCAGGTCGGATATGACCTTCCGTGATTCCACCCAACTTAAAAGGCAGCTCGAACGTGATGAAGAAATAGCCAGGAACCTACTATTGGCCTGAAAACCCTCAATTTTTTCCTGGCGGCGAGGGGTGGGATAGTCGCCATTAACCCCTGAGCGGCCGAAACGATGAACCTCGCCGAACTATCTTATCTGTAACCGTTCAGCCACAAAGCCACGAAGAGAATGATAGAATAGCACACGGATGACACAGATTTTGGCGGATTCTCACGGATTTTTTCTAATAAATTTTTATCCGTGTCAATCCGTCTCATCCGTGTAATCCGTGTGCTATTATTGGTAATCTTTGTGTCTTTATGCCTTAAAAGCTGAATAGTTACAAAAATTTCCGACCTGTACGGTTAAGAAACCGCTGAAGCGGTTAGGAGGGGGCTTGTTCTCTACCGATTCACCCCGATAAATTGGGTTGCTATTCTCATCATCTCCTCATTTCTAGCGAGATTAATGTCCCCATTTCTACTGAGATTAGCACCCTGATTTATCAGGGTGATGCGAATAAGACAACATATAGAATCATAACCGCTTTAGCGGTTTCCAAGGCTCAGCCTAACCGTACAGGTCGAAAATCCCCCCTCAACTTTCATTACCCCCTAAACGGTTACTCTTATCTAAGCTTCCAGTGGCCGTCCAACTGGAGGTGGGTTTTTTCGTCGTTGATGTCCTGATATTTAAAGAAGGGACATTCCCGACATTCGGCCGGGGGATGGTCGCTGTTTACTCTCTGGCGGAAGTTTGTGTAGGCTTTAGAATTCCATATTTCTTCAAAGGTGTGTTTAGAGAGATCGCCTAAGGGGGTGGAAATCTTACAACAAGGGATGACCTTGCCTTCGTTGGAGATATAGGCATTGGTCCAGGGTTCATAACAGACCTTGCGTTGGGAGCCGTTGTCACTCTTCCGCCCAAAGAAACCGGGAAGGTCTATGGAAACACCCAGCCTTTTAGCCTCTTCCAGGCCGGCCTTAAGAAACTCATTAGCCAATTCCTGATGATAGTAAAGGGATTCATCTCTAAGTTCCGGCCTATTTACCACCAGATAAGTAATTAGTATCTTTTTTACTCCCAGACTTGAAGCTAATCTGACCAGTTGAGGAAGCTCCCTGATATTCTTTCGCATGGCTAAAAAGGCGATCCTCAGGTTGGGTTTCGAGCTGATAAAGCGTTGCTTTAAGTCTTGCACCATTTCCACCGCCCGGACAAGCCTTGAGAAGTCTAAGCCCCGCCGGATGTATTCCGAGGTCTCTTTGGTTGCTCCGGCAAAGGAAAAGACCAGATCGCGGCACCCGCCCACAACTATCTCCTTAGCTATTTCTTCCGTTAGCCTCATCCCATTAGTATAAAGAAGGACATCCGCCTGGTATTTTCTCATAATCCGAAACATCTTTAAATAGTCGGGATGGAGGAGGGATTCCCCCCAGCCGTAGGAGCTGACCTGAGGAAGATAAGACAGGACATCCTCGGTTTGCTTAAATAAATTCAGGGGCATATCCCCCAGCCTTAGCCCATCCTGCCTTTTCTGACCGCACATGATACACTTCAGGTTGCACCGAGAAGTAAGCTCTAATTGAAGCCATATTGGCCGGGAGAGGAGTTCTTCTTTCTGGAGGTGACATTCGATCATATTGAGCTTCTTGTTGTATAATTTACGGGCAAGCAGATTTGACTCGGCCGTCATTTTCTCCGCCAGGGTTTCTTGATAGCCTAACAAAAATTCAACCGCCTCTCTGAGGCTGATTTCTTCTATGGGCCCGCCCATGAGGTCGAAGATCTCTGATAGAAAATAGGCATCCTCTTTCCGGTTGATACCCAACTTTAAGGCCGGCCCCATTAAGGGATCCTTTATCTCGAACCTATTGACCCTCAGATTGTCAGCGACCTTCTCGACAGATTGAGGCCTTGGGAAGGGTGTCTTAGAGGGGTTATTATTAGATGTGGGCCAGGCCTTATTGGAAAACACCTCTGCCTCTGTCCCTTGAGGAAGGCCAACCAGACAGGTATAATCGGCTCCTTTTTGTCGATGGGATTCAATCATTTGATCGATGATGGCCGGATCAACCAACATATTTCCCCCTTTTACTCGGAGGAACGTATCTGTCCCTATTTGATGGCTTACCTCAGCTATGTCTCCGGAAAAAACCTCTATCCCCCACTCCTTAGCCCGTCTAAAGAAAGGCTCATTCTCTGGTCGGGCTGGACCAAAAAAGACGATCTTTCCCACACGCCTGGACCTTTTTAATCTATTCAGGAGATGCTCCAGTGCAGGCTTGCCCTGAATCGGTTCTAATATCCAACCTCGTTCTCCCTGCCAGTTGGGAGAAAGGTCTGTCTCAATGATGGCAGTTACTCTCATTAGTGACCCTCTTTTTTTTGTAACTACTCAGGTGGATAGGCTGACGACTGAAGGCTGACGACTGAAGGCTGAAGATCGAGGCAAATTAGCCGATAAGAGCTGATGCCTCAACCCTATTTCTTATCTCAGATGAACCAAGGCCAAGGTCTTCCAGGAAAATGCCCATAGGTGATACCCTGGGGCTTGTAATCTCAATTCGATCATCAAAGATGGCGGATTTTATATCCGACCCAAAGCTTCCTGGTAAACTTCTAAGGTCTCTCTGGCGCACTTCTCCCAGGAAAATTTACTTACTTGCTCTAAACCTTTTTCTCTCATCTGATCCTTTAAGGCGGTATCTGTTAAAACCCTATGCATCGCTTCAGCCAATTCTTCTACATTATGAGGATCAACCAGAATAGCCGCCTCACCGGCTACTTCAGTTAAGGATGATGTATTTGAGGTTATAACCGGCGTCCCACAGGCCATTGCCTCTAATACTGGCAAGCCAAATCCCTCATAGAAGGATGGAAAGACAAATAGCTCGGCCGCATTATATAAATATGACAGTTCCTCATTTTCTACCGCTCCTGTAAAGATGACATCCTTCTCCAGCTCTAAGTCTCTCACCAGTTGAAAGATCTCATTATAGAGCCAGCCTTTCCTTCCCGGAATAACCAATTTATAGTCTAAGTAATTATCATTTTTAAGCTTATAATATGCCTTTATTATCCCCTGAATATTCTTTCGGGGCTGCAATGCCCCTACATTCAGGATAAAAGGATCAAAGATATGGTATTTCTGCCTGATTTTCTCCATCGACCTGGTATCTTCAATAGGTCGATATACCCTCTTATTTACTCCCTCATAAACCACTTTAATCTTGTTCTCGGGGACACCAAAGAATTCTATTATATCCTCCTTTGTCTTCCTCGAAACGGCAATGATAAGGTCGGCGCCTTTGATGGAGATAGGTATCCATTTCTTCAAGCCTGAAAGAAATGGATCTGGTAGATATTGAGGGAATCGGACCCAGGCGAG
Source organism: bacterium (assembly GCA_040753085.1). Classification (NCBI taxonomy): domain Bacteria; species bacterium. The sequence goes on from JBFMHI010000007.1 coordinate 4,744, forward strand.
ATCGTGGATAGTTATTATCGATTTACACGGTCTTATGAGGGGAGTAATACAGGCAGTGCCGTGGAATAAATCTATCCCCTGCTTTGACAACTCCACTGGCCAGAAGATCTGCTCTTGAAAGTGAAAAGAAGGGATTCTGATAGTCTGTTGCCTAATGTTACTGTTAGCCGAGAAGGAGTTTCTCTGCCCCCCCTGAAATATTATATACTTAAATCCATTCTCCTTCATCAAACCAAGATTTTCAACCAGGTTATATATGTACTCCGGCACCCCCCCCTTATAATAACCCAAGACACGTCCATCTATTCCTATACATACCATCTTCTTTTTTCTCTTTATACCCTTGGGGAACTCTTTCCTTGACTTTATGTTGAAAGCGATAAATAAAAATATGAATAAGTCTATTACCTTCTTTATAGCCCTTATGAATTTCAGAGGGCAGAAATACCATGGGAGAACAAAGCTATGGCCGTCTAATTCATAGACCATTCTATATTTAGCCCTAATGAGTAAGGCAAATAATTCCACATTGAGGCAGCCAACCCCAGAAGGGGTATTGTATAGAATAACGGCTAAATCAAATCTTTTTTTCCTTATTTTAGATAAATATTTAAGGCCATTCCAGATGTTAAATTTTCTCTCATTATATAAAATTATCTCCTCTACCTGTGAATCCTTCCTTAATTCATTCTCTACTTGAGCTTGGGCCAAAACTGTGATGGAAGCTTGAGGGGATTTCATCTTTAAATCATGGAGCACCCTATTTACTTGTTCCATACGAGCTGACCTGATAAGAAGAATCTCTTTGATCTCATTAGGTATAAATCTCTTCTCCTTCATTTGTCTGTCATCCTCAGTGGAGAAGGAAGAGTGGAGAGATAACTACTCAGGTGTTTAGGCTCAAGGCTATAAAACATCAAACTCTCCCTTGCTTTTCTGTGCTGGGGTGTAAATCTTAGACATTCCTCCAGGTGATGTCTTGTCTCTTCTGTCCTATTCAATCCCTTATAAATACATCCCAGATGGAAATGAGCTCCACCAATATATTTATTTGAATTATATGAGGCAAACTCCTTACTTAATTCTATAACTTCATTGAATTTTTCTTTGGCTTTATCTAATTTACCTTGCTTTTCATAATTTGATCCCATGGCATAATAAATAGATACTACTCTACTTTTATCCTTAGGTTCTAAGGATATGGCTTCCCTTAGTTTCTCTTCTGCTTCGCTGAATTTTCCTTGTTGGGAGTAAAGGTTCCCCAGATGAATTAGGCTGGTTACCCTTATATTCTTACTACAGTTATCCTTCAATGATATTATGAATTTAAACCATCTCTCGGCGGTATTAAATTTTTTACTTTCATAAAATATATCTTTCGCCACGCCTAATCCCCATTCATAGGCCCATCCACTATTTAATTCCGTAACTTCATCTAATAATAAATATATTTTCTTTATTAAGTAATCCGATTTTCCTAATTCTCCTTCTTCTTGAAGAAATAATGCTTTAACAAGGAAATATTGCCAATAGCTATTTTTTTCAAGGTATTTATCTATTAATTTTTCTTTTATTGAAAATATTAGACGCTTAACCCGGTGGTAATTCCATCTTTTTAAAAATACTCTATAATCATCATAGCCCTGGAGCGCAAAATCTTTTCTAATGTGGTCATCTACTAAGTAATGCTTAAGCTTTGCTTCCCTCACCCCCACCGTTACCAAGCCTCTTTCCCAGGCTCTTAAGTTAATATCTGAATCTGAATGGAATCTAACAAAGGTCTCATCAAAATATTTCAATTTCTTCATAACTGAAGTCTTGGCCATCCCAAAGCTGGCATCAGGCAATCCAAAGGTAGATCTAATATCAAAATTATTCTCTTCCACTTCGGAAAAATAAAAGGCCCCTATTATTTCTACCCGGTTACCTTTCTCTCTCTCTAAAAAATTTAACAAGTTCATCAGAGAATCATTTACTAACATGAGATCGTCATTTAACCAACATACATACTCGCCCTCAGCCGCCCTAATCCCCTGGTTGTATGCCTTTGTTGGACCTTCCCGCTTATCTTCAATAATTCTTGTATAGGGCTGTTTCATTAGAAATTCTTGGGTGCCATCAGTTGAACCACCATCAACTACCACTATTTCATAATCCACCTCGATATTTCCTTGAAGAATAGAATGGAGGCAATTCTTCAAATATTTCCGCCTATTATAAGTGGCTATGACGATACTTAGTTTCTTCACTGGGCTGATCCAGACTCCTTATACCAATCGTAGGTGGCTTTTGTGCCTTCTTCCAAGCTTGTTTTAGCCTTCCAACCCAGACTTCTTATCTTGCTTACATCCAGAAGCTTCTTGGGCATACCATCAGGCTTGGTCTGATCATACACTATGCTACCTTCAAAACCCACTACTTGCTTAATTAGATTAGCCAGTTCAGCTATGGATATATCTTCTCCTGACCCAACATTTATTATTTCACAGCTATTATATTCATTCATCAAGAAAATACAGGCCTCGGCAAAATCATCCACATAGAGGAATTCTCTTTTAGGCTGACCGGTTCCCCAGATAACTACATCCTCTTTGGAGAGGTTGGCCTTATGAAATTTCCTAAGCAAGGCCGGTATCACATGACTATCCCGTGGGTCAAAGTCATCATTCACCCCATATAAATTGGCCGGCATAGTGACTATGTAGTTTGTGCCATACTGCCGGTTATAAGACTGGCACATCTTTATACCGGCTATTTTAGCTATCGCATAAGCTTCATTGGTGGGTTCCAGATAGCCAGAGAGCAGATACTCTTCCTTCATAGGCTGTAGGCACATCTTAGGATAGCTGCATGAGCTTCCCGTAAACAGGAGTTTTTTGACCCCATTTCGGTAGGCCGAATCAATAACATTCGTCTGAATCATAATATTTTGGTAAATGAAATCGGCTGGGTAGGTGTTATTAGCCAGGATACCGCCCACCTTCTCGGCGCATAGAAACACATATTCCGGCGCCCCCCTTTGGAAAAACAGCCTGGTCTCGGCCTGGTCAGTCAGATTGAGTTCCGCCTCTTTCCTGAGGAGTAAATTTCTATAACCCAGGCACCTTAACTTTCGGACAATGGCCGAACCAACAAAGCCTTCATGTCCGGCCACATATATGAGCGCGTCTTTCTCCATAGCTTACCTCTAAAAATCTATCCACCACCTCGATGAAATAATCTATCTGCTCTTCATCTATGTCTTGGTGCACCCCGATGTGAAGTCCATTATTTCCTATGTATTCCGCCTCGGGGAACTCACCCAGTTTATATCCCAGAAATTTAAAACCCTGACACTGAGTTGGCATCGAGGCGAATAGACTCCTTGTCTCAATCCCATTCTTTTCTAAAAAATCAACGAAATGGTCTCTACTAAATCTAACACCTTCCTTGAGAACAATCGGAAAGGCATGTGGTCCAATCTCCTCATAAGGTTCTTCCTTGATAGTAACAAAATACTGGTCAAACCTTTTAAACTTCTCACTCATCGTAGCAAAATTCTTCTTCCTCTTTCTTAGGATTTCGTCGTAGATTTCCAGGCTTCCCAACCCAACAGCCGCCTCTATTTCATTCATCTTACAGGAGAATCCAATCCTTTCAAATATGAACCTGAGATCTACTCCCTCGCCATACTCAAATCTCTTGGGACAATAGGCTGAGGCAAGATTTAAGACACAACTTTTGCATTTACAAGCCCTTCCATGCGACCTTAAAGACCTTAAGACCTCGGCAAATTCAGGATGGTTGGTAGTGATGACTCCCCCCTCTATAGTAGTGATCATATGGGCTAAGTATAGACTATAGGCCGCCATATCCCCCAGAGTTCCTATATTCTTACTCTTATACCTTGCCCCATGGGCCTCAGCCGCATCTTCTACCACATAGAGATGATGCCGCCGGGCAATCTCATTAATCGTGTCCATCTCAGCCGGTTTTCCCATAAGATGAACCGGCATTATGGCCCTTGTCTTGGTGGTGATGGCCTGTTCTATTTGATGGGGGTCTATATTTAAGGTCTCTCTTTCAATATCCACAAAAACCGGCTTAAAGCCGGCTTGCAGAACAGCATTGCCCGTAGCTACGAAAGATAAGGCCGGCACAATGACTTCATCGTCTCGCTTGGCCCCCAAATCATAGAGAACCGCTAAAGCCAAGGCATCGGCATCCGCTCCACTTGAGACGGCCACCGCCTCTTCTGTTCCGACTAACTCGGCAAATCTCTCCTCAAATTGCCTTACATACTTACCGCAGGAAACCCTTTTAGAATCAAGTATCTCGTTGACCAAGTCCCTGGATTTCTGGGTGATCACCATTGTTCCAAAAGGCATCTGTTGAGTAGGCACTCAAGCCTCCTTTTTCGTAGATAAAATCTCTGGCCTTTGCGTATCGCTGGGGAGTCCCAATGTCTATCAGCCCCCCCTCGGTCACATACCCGTAAACCTTTCTGTCAATAATCATGGGGAAGAGGTGGTATTCGAGAGAATAATTTCTATGGGGAGGTATCAGAGAAAGCACTTCTTCTTCCATAAGATATACCCCGGCGTTAATAAGCCTTCTACCTCCCCGATAGACCTTTTCATCGAATCTCAAGATTTGCCCTGAGGAATTTATAGTTACTGAACCATAATCTGCCGTCTCTCCAGCCCAAGCCAGGACCATAGTAACCAAGGTCCCTTTAGTGATATGGAAATCAATGAATCTATCCAGCTCTACCTGGCAGAATGAATCTCCATTCATAACCAGAAACGGGCTGCTTTGAATGAGTGGTTCGGCATTCTTTATGGCCCCTGCCGTGCCTAAGGGTTCTTTTTCCTCGGAAAATAAGATAGTCGAAGGGCGACGGCTCTTTTGATAATGCCCTCTGATCACCTCACCCATATATCCTATGCACAGAATAAAGCGATTAAAACCATACCCAGCCACATATTCTATCAGGATATCTAAAAAAGGCCGTTGGTTTATCTCAGCCATAGGCTTAGGCCGATCAGCCACTACACCCTGAAGTCGTTTACCTAACCCACCACAGAGAATAACCACATCTATATCTTTCAGACTTAGCGGTGTCCCCATTTTCTTTAATAAAACCCATTCGGCTGGTAGAAGATAATCTGGCTGCCTTGATTTTCAAACTTAAAAGGAACCTCCAGGAGACCCATCAGTCTGGCCCTTATCCTTGGCTGAATCTCCGGCTCAGCAAATATCACCATAAACCCGCCGCCTCCTGCACCTAACAGCTTTCCGCCTACCGCACCGGCCCTCCTGGCGACCTCATAAATATTATCGATTTCAGAAGTCGATATCTTCTCGGTTAAACCACGCTTGAGGACCCAAGATTCATGCAATAGCTTCCCAAAATCTAAGATATCTCCATGCTCATTGGTAAGAATGGCCAGGGCTTCATCTACCATTTGGTGCATGGTGGATAGTTCTTTCTTCTTTTTAGGGATATTTTCAATCTGCTTTTCGGCCACTTCAGAGGCAATTCTTGAGAATCCACTAAAGTAGAAGATCATCCGGGCATGGAGTTGATTCAGCTTCTCTTTGTTTATAATTACAGGATTGACCTTGATGGTGTTATCCCGATGGAAGTCTATCCGGTTAAAACCACCAAAGGCTGCTGAGACCTGGTCTTGAGAGCCGACATTCTCTTTAATGATATTCTGCTCCACATGGATGGCCTCCTGGGCCAATTGCATTTTGGTAGCCATGATACCCTTCAAGGCATAAATGGAATGCAAAAGCCCTACGGTAAATGATGAGCTTGACCCCAGCCCTGTCTTGGCGGGTAAATCTCCATCATGGTGTATTTCCACCCCGGCATTTACATCCATAAACTGCAACACCGCCTTAGCGGCGGGGTGCTGAATCTCCGAGGCGGTCTTTACATTCTCTATCTGAGAGTAAACAATCCGATGGGTATGGTCAAAGAAGGGCGGGAGATATCGACAGGTAATGTAGCAGTATTTATCGATAGTAGTAGCCAACACCGCTCCCCCATGTTCCCGGTAATACACGGGATAGTCTGTCCCCCCACCAAAGAAGGAAATCCGAAAGGGGGTTCTACTAATAATCATCTTATTAAACACCTCCTCAGGCATATCGGCGTTTCAACTTCTTCTTTAGCATGTCAAATATAGACCTTTCTACCTCTTCCCCAAACTTCCTTCTTACTTTTTCGAGGTACTTCGGATTAGAGAAATACTCATGAAATGCCCTGTCTCTAAATCTTAAGACATCCGGTCCGGAAAGATACTTGGTAGGAAGAGGCAAGGTCTCATAGCCCAGTTGAGCATATCCAAGCCAGGTCTCTGGTAACGGCCATCTCTGCTCCAAGGCGTAATTATAAAGCTGCGATCCAGGATAGGCCATAGCCGTGTAAAAATTCACATATTCAAAATTGTAATCCTTGGCCATATTCAGGGTCTCCTGCATTGTCTCATAATCATCATCAGGAAGGCCGAAGATGAAATTCCCCATTATGTTGATACCGGCCTGGTAGGTCATGTCGATAGCCTCGCTTATCTTCTCCTGGTGAATCTTCTTGGAGACACCCTGGCGGACTCTTTCGCTGGCAGATTCAAATCCATAGGCCACCCAGTTGATACCTGCCTGTTTCATCTTTTTAAGCACATTCTTGTTCACCGTATCAACCCTGGCATAGCACCACATATTCAATCTATATCCCCTCTGAATAATGAGGTCACAGAATTCTACCAGCCGGTCTTCCCTAAGAACAAATAATTCATCCATAATCTTAATATTCTTAATATTATAATTCTTTACCAAAAGATCTATCTCCTCTACTACCTTATGGGGACTTCGATACTGGATGCCTGGCTTACCATAAAAGGCATGGATAGGACAATAGCTACATCTAAAAGGACAGCCCAGACTAGTGTAGATAACTCCATAAGAATCTCTACTACTCAGGTCCTCAAAGCAGTGCCAGTTGTGAGCCCTGTATTTATTCATAGATAGGAGATCCCAGGCTGGAAATGGAAGTTCGTCAAGGTCTTTAATTAATGGAGCAGGGAGGTTTGAAATCACCTTCCCATCTTTGATATACCAGAGGCCCTCGATCTGGTAATCATCAGTTCTTTTCTCCGACTTCAACGTATCTAAGAGCTTGAGGATAGTATAAAATCCTTCACCCTCGCAGACAAAGTCAACACCTTCTTTCCTCAGACTCCTTTCGGGAAGGGCTGATGGATGAAGACCACCAAGGAGTATCATGAGATCAGGCATTTTCTCTCTCAATGCCTGAATAGTCTCTCTTACTGCCGGCATCTTTGGTGTAGAAGAGGCTGAGGGGTTTGTCCCAAGAACAATGATACCTACAAGGAGGGGGCTATACTCAGCGATTTTTTCGGCGACATATTCCGGGGCCCAATTCTCGGCATCGGCATCAATGATCTTTACTGAGCAACCATGGTCTCGAATAAAGGCGGCCAGCATAGCACACCAGATCGGCGGTTCAATCCCCGAAAGTGACAGGCTCAAATCACCATACACCTCTTTCTGATTGCCTGGATTAACAATTAATAAGTCCAACCGCTCTTTCATCCGACCCTCCTCAAACATTAGAGAACTGATTTCTCCTGATAATCTGATATCCTTTGATTAATTCCTCTATTCCTTCTTTTAAAGAAATTTCTGCTTTAAACCCCCTCGCCTCTATCTTTTCATTGCTGATGATATAATCTCTTTTATCCGGGTCTTCGCCGACCTCAGCCTCTATAAAATAAAAATCAGGAACCTGCTTTTGTATCTTTTCACACAGTTCCCATTTACTCAGGTTGGCCTCACTTAAGCCTACGTTATATGGTTCATTCTTCATTCTATCGAGGTTCTCAAGGCAGTGGATAAAGACTCGGGTTGCATCCCTTATATGTAAATAATTTCTCTTAAAGTGTGCCTCGAAAAGAACAAGAAAGCGATCTGTAACGGCCCGATAGACAAAGTCATTGACCAATAGATCAAGGCGCATCCTGGGGCTTATCCCAAAGACTGTTGCCAGACGGAGTGTAATGCAGTTTCCATCATCTAAGAGCATTTTTTCTGCCTCAACTTTCAGTTGGCCATATAATGAGATAGGTCTCAACGGCGTCTCCTCAGTGCAATACTTGCTCTTCTCCCCTATCCCATACCCACTATTCGTGGTGGGAAAGATAATCGGTTGATCCTTGCTTCTCAGTTCCAGGATCATCTTCACGGCCTCAAGGTTGATAGTTTGAGCCCCAATCGGGTTTTTGGCACAGAGTGGCGCCCCGGTAAGACAGGCTAAGGGAAAGATGGCCTCGACCTCCTTCAGACAATTAGAGATGAGATCTCTGTTGCGAACATCGCCACGGATAATCTTTAAGTTCTCATTGTAACAACAGTCCAATAGAGATACCTGGTTATACATAAAATTGTCTACGGCAATTACCTCATAGCCATTCTTTAAGAGTTCAGGAACTAATATAGATCCAATATAACCAGCCCCACCAGTTACTAATATTTTCAATATCTATACACCCCTTTCAACAAAGAGATTGCCAAAAAAGCAACTATTCAGCCACAAAGCCACTGAGTCACGAAGAAAATAATGGAATAGCCCACGACATTACGGTAACTTTAGCTATTTATCGGGTTGTTGAATTTTTTGACAGATACAGCCTAAATAAAAGTGGGCATTAGAGACAAAAAGACAAATTCTGTCTCAGACAAATTTTGTCTGTTTTATAATATCTTCTCGCTAAATCTAAGAATTAGATACTCTTTAAAAAAAGGATCTGCAATCTCATATGCTTGATTAGTTTTCTTAATGATTCCTTTGCCTTTTAATCCTCTTAAAATTCGAGAAAGATTGATTTCTTTCAACTCTTTTATGGAATAGAGAGGTTTCTTAGAGAAAAGTATGGTTCTTAAGGCATCACGGTAATGCCTCTTTCCTAATAGCTCTGTCCACAATTGCTCAAAGAAGTTCCGTTCCTCTAAGATGGCATCCAAATAAGCCCTCTCAATATCTTCCTTCTCAATGGTATTTTTTCCAAGCAGATTAAAGTAGATCCTTTGGCAGAGAAGTTGGGTATAATAGGGATGGCCTTTGGTCTTTTGGGCAATGAAATCAGTATGTTCTGAGTTGATTGCAATTCCCTCCTGGCTAAATTTTTTCTCAACATATCTTCTTATTCTATCAAGGGGTAAGAGGTTCAAATTTTGGATAATACCAAATCTAAAAAAGGGCTGCTCTCTGCTTAGAAAGAGTTCGTTCATCACGCTTTCTTGGCTTCCAGTAAAGAGATAACTTGTCTTTTCCTGAAGTTGAAAAATAGATCTCATTAGCTTCAGTAATTCTAAGCCATTTAATTTTGCCAGATCGCCAAATTCATCAAAGACCACCACCATTTTTTTGTTCTCTTTTATTCCTATCTTATCTGGAAAATTTAAGGTTTCTCGTAAGAGTTCCCATTCATCTACGCCTTCATCCTTAAACTTCAGGACAAACTCAAACTCTTCTATAACTTGTTTAAATTCTATCGATTTCAGTAGAGTAGCAAACTTTTCTCTTATCATCCTTGAAAAATTTCTGATTTTCTTATTCTCTAAAGTTTTTTCTGTAATCTGCCTGGCTAAATCATATCTATCAAGGATAGAAAAGATATCTAAATAAAGAGTGTAACATCCTTCCTTCTTTAACCTTCTTAATATCTCCAAACTCAGAGATGTCTTTCCATATCTTCTTGGAGAGATTAAAATGACACTCTGGCCGGACATAAGCATCTTAGAAATACTTTCTAATTCCTTCTCTCTTCCTATCAGATCGTCACTTTTGGCTGGAATGCCCACTGGAAATGGATTCTTCATTGATTAAAAACTCCTCTTTCTTCAACCGGCAATTCACAATTCTCTTAGATTCTCTCTTGCCTTTTTATGCCCTGGAATAAACTGGAGGCACCTTTCAAAAAACTACCAAGATCATTTTGTGTAAAAAGAATTATTTCATCAATCCTTTTACATCTTTTTTGCAAGATACATCTCAATTCTCTTTAAGGTTTCAAAGACTACTTTTGACCTTTCATAAATCTCATTATAAAGGTCTTTTAACTCTTCGGTAATATATGCATGAGCTATTTTATTCCTAAGTATTCTTGCCTCAAACCAGAAATCAACATCATCTATAATCTCAATCTTCTGCATATTTAGTAATCTATCTCTCAAGGTATCACTTATCCTTGCATGAGTAAACATCTCAAGTCCTTTTAAAAAACTGAGTGTTAATTCTATGCTTTTTTCAAATCTGAAAGACAAAGAATCATAGTATTCCAGCTCCTCAGGAGTATATATCTTATGTATCTTATAAGGTTTATACTTCTTTATTGATGCCTCAAGTAATATAACAGCCTTTTTTAGGTCTTCAAATTCCTGAAATATCAACTCTTTTTGCATTCTTCATAACCTCTCTGCAAAATGGGGTATCCCTATAAACTACAATATCAATCCTTTCCTCACACTTTGAAAAAAATCTTGCCTGAATCCTTAAGGAAAGTTTTAATCTGTTTACATTAGTTTGCGGAATTAAAAGCAAATCAATATCGCCACCTTTCTTTTTCTCATCAAGCCTTGAGCCAAAAAGATATATCTCACCTTTAAAATCCGCCAAGGCAAATCTCAACCCTTCTTTCTCCTGTTTATCTAAACGCATTGTATATGGGGTCACCTATTTAGGTAATTGTCAAGTACAAACAGAGTAATCCCTTTAAGTGATTCCTCGCTCCAAAAAAATAAGGGACGTTGCGTTGGTAAAAAACGTAAGAAATCATCCTAATAGCTTATCTTTTAAGTCACTATTGTTGTTAACTTGACAGTTAAAAGTTCTCACGGGTTTTCAAGCCTAACCCATTTAGAATAGGACATTTACCTCTAAAGGCGGCTCGGCTTACAAACACCAACAATACCAATGGGTTACGGAGAACTTTTAGCTGTCGAGTATTTAGGTTACGTGATAATCCCTGTTTAACAAAAAGATTGCTCGAAGCCTTTAATAGTCTTAATAATGCTCTCTTCATCAAAGCCATGTAATCGGTATAGGTAATCCCTACTTCCCATATCAAAGACATATTTATCCTTAAACCCAAAATTCATCAATCTGATCCTCGAGTTTTTATTCTTTAATATATTTAATACCAGACTATCTAAACCCCCTTTATCTATAAATGCCTCTTCAATTGTGAAAACAGATTCATATCCCTTTAGTCTCTCAAAAAGAAGAGTCTCATCAATTGGTTTTAACCTAAAGAGATCTATCACTCCAAGATCTATTTTACTCTTCTTTATTTCTTTTGCTATCTTTAGCGCCTTATGAGTCATATATCCTGTAGAGACTATGCAGACTTTCTCTCCTTTCAATAGTTCACAGAATCCATTCTCTAAATCGAATCTTTCAACATTATTATATATTTGTGGCAATGGCTTTCCGTCTAATCTTATATACTTGGGTTTCTTAATGTTAATAGAGAGATCTACAAAACTCTCTGCAAGTTGCCAGTCACTTGGTGAGAATACCATAAAATTAGGAAGTGTTCTTATTATGGAGATGTCCTCAAAGCAATGGTGTGTAGGTCCGGATACTTCGTAACTCACTCCTGCTCCAACTCCTATTAGATTAACATTTATATCTTTTATTTGTGAGGTCAAAGATAGATTCACCCGCAGCTGTTCATAGGCCCTCATTGTCAAAAAGGGGGCTATAGCATAGGCATATACAGTAAAGCCCTCAAGAGCCAACCCTGCCGATAGATTTATAAGGTTTTGCTCAGCAATTCCAACATTTATAAATCTATCTTTAAATTTTTTCCTCAGTTTATCAAGGGCTGGTGATCCAAAATCAGCAGATAGAAAGAAGATATTTTCATTATGAAACATCCTTTTATAGACCTCTTCTATCAAAACATCCCTCATTATTTTTGCCGGGGTACTTTTCACTTCAACTCCTTAAGTAAACTGTCGACTTCGTCTTTAGTTAACGATTTTACATGGCAGAGGGGGTCATTTTCTAATGAAGGAACACCCTTTCCTTTTATTGTATTTGCGATTATTGCCTTGGGATGGCTGCCATCTTTATTCTTAAATTCTGTTATAGCAAGATATAGTTCTTCTACATCATGACCATTAACACTCTCTGCATTCCAGTTAAAACTCCTAAACCTATCCTCTATTGGTTCCAAGTCTATGATATTTTTGCAGTAATCAAGCATAGATCTCTTATTATTATCAACAATAGCGATTAGATTATCCAGTCTATGATGAGAGGCAAACATAATTGCCTCCCAAACAGCCCCTTCAAACAATTCACCGTCACCCAACACAACAAATATATAAGCCTCTATTCTTCTCCTTTTAAGTGCCAGAGCCATGCCACAGGCAACTCCAAGTCCATGCCCTAAAGCGCCATTCACTGTCTCAAAACCTGGGATTATAGGGTCTGGAATACCCCCCAAGAAAGAGCCTTCCTTACCAACCCTTTTGAGTTCCCTTTTATCAAAGAAACCAAAGTCAGCAAGTATGGGGTATAAAGATATTGCTCCATGACCCTTACTCACTATCAATCTATCTCTACTTTCCCATTGTGTATTATCTGGATCAAACCTCAGAATCTTCCCATACCATAAGACGGTAAATATCTCCACATCGGATAAAGAGGATGCCAGTCTTGTTCCTGGGGCAATCTTGTGTATTTTAAGGGTCTCTTGCCTTACCCACAAAGCCTTTTGTTTTAAGAATTCAATCAAATCCAAACTAACCTTCATCCAATGTTTCCCTCTTCAAAAAATCCTCACCAGGTCCAAATAAGGTTACCCTAAATTCATCTCCTATCTCTTCAAAAACTGGTTCAGAAAGATTGGCCTCTTTCATAAAACGTCTCATCTTATTTATACCCTGCCCCCATTCATCAAAGTAGTTCATCTCAAACAGTATCTTGGCAATTAGTGGATTCCTTGTCCTTTGCTGAGTTCCGATGTATTCAATATCCACTCCGATGGGTAAAAGACCAGGGCTCGTTATCTCGATTCGATTATCGTATATGGCCACGCGAATGGCACTCTTATCTGCCTGAAAGTAATCACGATGAACAACAGCATTCGTCACTGCCTCTCTAAATACCTCTGGTGGATATTCATATGTGTCCTGCCTTAATAAACCTTTAATCACACCGCCTAACCGGATATTCTTAGCGATAAAGCGAACCGTATTATCTATCTGTTCATAGAGAGAATCTTCAAAAACCGCCTGATCAAGGAACAATCCCTTTTCGTTTCCTTTAAATCGTGCACACTTTACTATAGCCCTCGGGAGATCAGTTATCTTCTGTGGGGCCTTTCCCATCAATAGAAGACCACCAATAGTTGGATAGATACCTCGGTTAAGCCTTTTCATGATCCCAACTTTTTCTAAAAAGTCTTCATTTACATCCTCGAGAGGGGTATTCAACCGTTCATTCCTTCTCTTTTGGTAAAATTTTATCTTCTCAAGGTCAAAATCATCAAATCTTGCCCCTATCACCTCTAAACGATCATAGGTTATATTTCTACTTTGTCGGGCTAACTCATCTATCCATGCTTTATCCGCTACCCTATTGGTTGAACCAATCCGGATATAAACACCTTTCTCAGGACCAATTCTTCTCACAAAATATGGTTTTAGTCTACCTGGAAAAATTTCAATCATACATATTGTTTTGCCCTGCAATGTATAAAATTCAACCAGTGGTGAAATCATGGGATGGCAATTATTAGTGGCCACATTCATGATGAACTCTTCCCAGTCCTTGGTAAGATCAATACCAACCGCCTCCCTTGTTTTATCATCAACTCCAATGACAATCCTACCGCCTTTGGTGTTAGAAAATGCCACTAACTCCTTGGCCAGAGATAATGGTTCTCCTAACTCCCTTTTGAACTCCAATCGATAATCCTCTGGTTTTTTAAGTAATTTCTCTATACCCATAATTAGATCCCTCTGTTTTTCTCCGCTAACTCAGATAGAATCTCTGAAAGGGGCGCTTCATCTCTCTGCTTGAACCGAAGCATCCTGATGGCTATTCTCACTAAGGCTCTCCAAATTCTCCTTTGCCTTTTTATGTTCTGGAATAAGCCTGAGGCATTCCTCAAAGTGCTGCTTTGCCTTTTCGTTTTCTATCATCCTTTGGTGAATGCAACCAAGATGGAAATGAGTACCTCCTATGAGATCAGTTCTCTCGGTATAAGTCAAACCTGTAAAAGCCTCAAATATCTGCTTCGCTTCCATTAAAAAACCTTGACTTTCAACTGCACTTGCGAAATTGTAAACTCTGGTAAGGCTCACTAAAAAAGTATCTATTTCTTTCAATCTCAATAATTTGGCGTATACTTTGGAAGCATTTTGATAATCCCTTATCTCTGCGTAAAAGTCCCCTAAGCAATATAAGAATCCTGGATTGCTAAAGAGAGCGTTATCTTCGCTTAGAATCTGGCACAATTCAACTAACTTACCTTCTTCTTTGAATACCCTTGTTATAACTTCCATTTCAAAAGGGGTGAATTGATAGATTTCCTTCCCTTCGAACAATTGATTTATTTTAAAAAATAGCTCTTTTGCTTCAGAAGGAAGGTAATTGTTAAATTTCAGCATCCTTTTAACAAAATCTCTGTCAATGGGCCATACCTCGAATTGTTCTCTAGTCCGTTTAAAGAGAAGAAACCAATTCCTGAGAGCCTCGATAGATTTTTCTTCCTCTCCTAAGGCTTGAAGCGCTTCCACATAAAAAATGATATTTGGATGAATCAATCTTGGATATTCATTTACCGCCTCTTCAAAAAGTTGAATCATCTTTTGGTAATCATCTGGTTGTTTTTCCTCCCACTTACCCAACACTTCTACCAGAAGCATTTTGCTATACATATTCGAGGGAAAATAAATTAATGATTGGTTAGCATAATCAATGGCTTTGGGCAGATTCTGTTCAGCAAATAATATCTTTGCAAGGTAGAAGGCAGCTCCACTCATAATGATTGATTTGGGTGAGACGGTACTCTTACGCCTTAATAAAGCTAACATTATTTGATCCACATAGTCTCGATAAGGGAAATAGTCACCAAAGAAGAAAAGAGGAGACATAATATCATCGTTTACTTCATCGAGTTCCAGCTTATCTCCATCTTCAATAAGAAATAAAAAAGCCTCCTTTGCCTTTTCTTGATCATTAAAATGATACTGTGTCCTGGCCATGTTAAACCATAGAACCATCTTTTCTCTATAACGCTCAATCGCCTGATAGAAAGTTCTTAGGGCCTCCTCAACTAAATATTTATATTCACCAGCAAACATGGAAGGATATTTGAGAACAAGTTGGTATTGATAAATGTAGTGAATGGCTGAATTATTTAAGGTATGATAAGTCTCTTTTTTCTCCTTATTTACCCGGCCTATTTTTTTGAGGTCCTCCATCCTCTCCTTCGGAGTAGAATGTAGTCTAATGGAGTCATGACAATACCCCACTGCTTTAGTATGCACTTGAGGAAGGGCATCACCTTGTTTGGGATTATTAGGAAGTAAGGAGATAAAAGAACAGAACTTAAAAAACCTCTCTATTGATCTATTTTTTTCAAATAAATTCAAATGATCTGACTCAGCATTCTTCACCTCATCAAAACGGTTAATTGCTGTTTCAAATGCCTTTGTAATATCATCACTATAGGGAAAGATATCCTTTTGCTTATCAAAAAAAAGTTCCATAACTCCACTATCATAGTGTAAGATTAGAGAGCCAGCCGCCAAAGCCTCCAGACCTCTTGTAGGAAAAGTCCCCTCAAAACGGACAAAAGTAGGGCATATTTTGGCAGTTGAAATAAGTTCAAGGTAGTCCACAAAAGTAATATGGCCATCTACCAACAGAATTCTGTATTTCTGGTTTGAAGTCCCAAGTTGAGCAATGAGTTTTGCTTTATCTTTGAAAAGAGGAATAAAGGTGGAACCTGTAACAATAAGATCATATATCTTTGAGTTTCTTCTCATTCCTTTAGGAAAGAAGTGAATGGGTATAGTTGAGAAAATAAAAGTAAAGGTTCTTTTGTTGAATATTCTCACGACTTCAAAATGTTCTATACTTGAATAAACCACTAATTTGTCAAATTTGGTGAAATCATGATATTTCTGATAGATATGCAGATCAAAGTCTGTGGTAAATGCGATTTTTTCAAAGGGAAGTTTTTCCATATTGGCAAATATTGGAACATACTCTGGCCGATAAACAAAAAAGAAGTCAGGTTCAAAGTGCTTACACTGTAAAAGAGAAGGCAGCATCTTTCCATCGAAATCAAAATCGATGTAAAAATCATCGGTTGGAGAATAGCCAATGGTCTTAATGTTGAACTGATCCCTGAATAAGAACTTAGGAATGTCAAACTCAGCATTCATTATTAACAAATTAATTCTTTCTTTTCTAAGCAAATTAAGAAATTTACGACAAAGAAGAGTTGCATTACCTTTTTGAATTAACTCCTCCAAAAGGATAATCCCTTCTTCCTTTCTTCCCATGCACCAATGAGCAAAGGCACGATGAAGTTGAGCCCTTGGGGTATTCACTCTCTCTTCATCTAAAAGCTCCAACCCCTTAGGAAAGTTTCCCAACATAATGAGGGCACAACCCTGTAGTTCCAGGTCATCCTTGGCAAAGGTGGCTACAAATGTGTAATTTCCATCCAAGAAGGCCTCCTCAAAGGATTTATAATAATCTAAAATATCTTGGTATGTTGTTCGATACTCTAACTTAAAATTGAACATTTAACTTCTTTCCCTATTCGTCAAATTCTCCTTTGCCTTTCTGTGATCTGGGATAAATCTAAGGCACTCTTCAAAGTGATGTTTTGCCTTTTCTTCATCTCCCATTTTTTGATAAATACTTCCTAAATGGAAATGGGCACCACCTATAAATCTATTTCTATTTGCAAAAGAAGGGATTTCTTTTGCAAAATTTATTGTTTCTTCAAATTTCTCTTTTGCTTTTTCTAATTCTCCTTCTCTCTCATAATTTGAACCAAAGCTATAGTGATTTAAAACTATTATTCTTCTATTCTCTGGCTCTAAGGAAAGTGCCTTTTCTAACTCTGGTTCTAAGGCAATCGCTTTTTTGATCTTCCTTTCGATACTCTGTTTTGCATAAGCTCCAATATATATACCACCATTCCATAACGCGAGAGTAATTCTTTTCAATCGATCAATTCTTACTTCATGATCAATATATGGGTCAACACTATACCAAAGTTCAGAGGGAATAGCATCTGGATATTTTTCATAAATATCCTGCTTTTTATCTTTAAAACGAATGTTGTAAAGTTGTGGATTTTTGTAATACTCACTACCATGTCCCAATATAAGTGGTTCAATAGTTCCTACAACATCAATATACTCTTTGTTTTTAAGCATATTATCAATACTCTCCTCAACATCTTCTTCTGTTTCTCCAGGAACACCTATTACTATGTTCACAGACACGAAAATCCCGGCTTCGTAACAATCACGAAGATTTTGCTCCACTATTTCCATTGTATACCCTTTTCTTTGCAAGCGAAGTGTATGGTTTGTCCAACCATCAACCCCTAATTGCAAGGAAGTAAAACCAGCAGCATGGAGATGGTCAAAAAATTCTCTGGTATTACGTCTGTCAATACGAAATCCTGCAGCAGCAAAAGAAATTTTTAGCTTACGTCTAATGATTTCATTGCATAACTCAAAAGTAGTATCCTGGTCACAGTTGAAATCACTCTCGTTAAAATGGAAGCTCGTGAATCTTTGTTCCGCAAACCACTCAATTTCATCGACAACTTTTTTGGGATCTCTTTTACGCCAATGAAAGCATTCACAACAGAAGCGGCATTTTGACCAGCGACAACCACGGTTTGCTACAATAGGTACTAAATACTTACTATCGTAGGTATGGTATAGATTAATTTCAGTCCACTCATATCGTGGAAAATCAATTGAATCAAGGTCTTGAAATAACGGGGCACTTTCCCAAACTCTGTCTGGAGAATCATATCGAGAAATAATTCCCGGCAGGTTTTTTGGTTTCTCTCCAACAAGTAGTGCCTTTACAAGTGGGCTAAGAGTCATTTCTGCTTCATTAATAATCATGTAGTCAAATTCTGAAAATTTCTTTGGCCCAACCTTGGGGTATACACAATCATAACCTCCAACTATAACGATAACCTCTGGCATCGTCTTGCGAATTTCATTGACAACCTCTCGTGAAATTGAAAGATTAGTCCCATTCAACGAAAGACCAATAATTTTAGGATGTGCTTTTATTAAACTATTAACAAT
Organism: bacterium; assembly: GCA_040753085.1. Taxonomy (NCBI): domain Bacteria; species bacterium. The sequence continues at coordinate 23,125 of JBFMHI010000007.1, forward strand.
CTTTTTAATTTCTGGTCGAAAATGTTCAATAACCTCTAATTTATTCCATTCATCACAGTTAGTATTATCCCATGGGTCATCTTTCATAACATATCCACTTGGTGTAACTATTTTCTCTAATCTATTGAGTATTCTTTTAGAGTGATAAAGATGATAAAAAATAATATTCAAATCTACTGTCTGGAAACGAATTCTTGTTCTTTTTAAAATATTATGTACATAACCTAATCCATTTGGCATCATTGGCATATATCTCATAGGTAGTTGGAGAAGTATAAAATCCTGGTCAGGAAGAAATTTAATCTCAGGAATCTCAATTGGATAGATGGTAAAAACAGTAGATATTTTTTCAGACATTTTACTTACCTCACAATAAGTAGTTTATAATAGGGTTCTGTATAGCAAAATTGCAGATGCCGTCCATCACGATGAAAAAAGTAGCCGTTTGGCCCTCCTTTTGGATGAGATAATAGGATGAGCACCATGCTACAAACTGCATAAGGACTTTGGGTTGGACCTTGATTCATCTCTGTTCTTGCCTCACCGGGATCTAACGCATTCATCTGAATATCTTTTCCTGGAAAACTATGAGCATATTCTTGTGCCATTGAGTGACAAAGGCTGTTTAGGGCTGCTTTTGATACATTATACATCCCTACACCAGATGTGGATGCCCAACCAGCCCCAGAAGTTAAAAACAAAACCCTAATACTCCCGCTATTAAGCATATACGGGAAGATTGTTTTGGTTGATAACCATGGTGCAGTAACATTTGTTGCCATTATCTTATTCCAATATTCTAAAGAATCTTCTTGAAGTGGATTAAGGCTACCAGGCTTGCTGGGTATAGCAGCGCAGTGTACCAAACCATTTAAACTACTGCATAGGCTTTTTACTTTATCGCAAGCCCTTAGGATATCATCATAGTTGGTAACATCGCACTTTACTATATGGCAGCTTTCTGTAGTGATACTAAAAGATGCTATTTCTTCAATAGTTTCCTGTAATTTTTCAATACGCCTGCCTGTCAAAAAAACCTGAGCTCCAGCTGCAGCCAAAGCACAAGCTATACAACGACCATAACCTGTTCCTGCACCAGTAATCCAAAAATTTTTCCCATGGAATGAATTCCATCGTTCTAGTGTAAGTCCATAAAGATGTTCATACCATTTTACAGGATTAACATCTTGACTCACTTGTGTTTTCATCTCCAAAAACCTCCTCCATATCAAGCATCTTTATATTAGAACCTCTCCAAATTCTCTTTTGCCTTTTTATGGTTTGGAATAAACCTGAGGCATTCTTCAAAGTGTTGTTTCGCCAGTTCTTCTTTCTTCTGTTTTCGATAAATACTTCCTAAATGGAAATGGGCACCACCTATAAATCTATTTCTATTTGCAAAAGAAGGGATTTCTTTTGCAAAATTTATTGTTTCTTCAAATTTCTCTTTTGCTTTTTCTAATTCTCCTTCTCTCTCATAATTTGAGCCGAGGGTATAATAGATTGAAATTACTACGTTCTTGTCAGATGGTTTTAAGGAGATAGCCTCTTTGAGTCTTTCCTCTGCCTCTTTATGCTTTTGTTGTTGGGAGTAGAGGTTTCCAAGAGCAATTAAGATGTTTGCCTTGGTGTTCCTGTCAGGTGGTTCTAAAGCCAAAGCCTTCTTCAACTCTTCTTCTGCTTCATTGAATTTGCCTTGTTGGGAGTAGAGGTTTGCGAGCTGGATTAGAATACCACATCTTAGATTCTTATCTGGTGGCTCTAAGGATAATGCCTTTTTATATTCTTCTTCGGCATCCTTGTATCTTTGTTGAAGGGAGTAAATATTCCCCAGACTGATTAAGATGTTTGCCTTGGTGTTCCTGTGAGTTGGTTCTAAAGCTAAAGCCTTCTTCAACTCTTCTTCTGCTTCATTGAATTTGCCTTGTTGGGAGTAGAGGTTTGCGAGCTGGATTAGAATACCACACCTTAGATTCTTATCTGGTGGCTCTAAGGATAATGCCCTTTTATATTCCTCTTCGGCATCTTTGTATCTTTGCTGAAGAGAATAGATATTTCCAAGACCGAACAAGATGCTTGCTCTTGTGTTTCTGTCTGGGGGTTCAAGAAAGAGGGTCTCTTTGAGTTTCTCTTCTGCCTCGGGGAATTTGCCTTGCTGGAAGTAGAGGTTTGCAAGGTGAATTAGAACATTTACCTTTGTATTCTTGTCTGATGGTTCTAAAGCAAGGGCTTCTTCGTATCTCTCCTTGGCTTCAGAATATCTCCGCTGCTGAAGGTAAATATCTCCCACAGTGAGTAGAATGTGTTTCTTCATATGCTTATCTAATAGCTGAAAGGATAGTGCTTCTTCTATTATTTTTGAAATATCCGGATATATTAAATTAGTTGGTTTCCATTTACCTTTTTTAGTGAGTTGGACACTCCAAACACCATTATCAATTGAATAATCCTTAAATATAGAACCCACAGCAAGAACAACTCCACAGTGAACACCGCCGTAGCAATCAATATCTTTATATTGTTCTAAAATTCCTTTATCAAAATCAAAGATACTTCCTTCACAGTCATGCCCACATAGTATTCCATTAGGACGAACTAAAGAGAGATACTCCTGAATATCTTTTAATACCGCCTCATATCTATGGTCTCCATCAATATAGATCAGGTCGAACATTTTCTCTTTCAAAATCTTAGAAGCAATATCAGACCGTGTTCTGATAGGGATAACCACATCTTCAAGACCTTCATTATATATCCGACTCCAAAAAACTGAAAATATATCCACCTTCTTTGCTATATCCTCCAATTCAGTCCCTCGATTACCTTTCCACCAATCTATGCAAAACACCTGCCCACCTACTTCTTTAGCAACTTTCGCCAATATAATCGTCGAATCACCACACCAACTCCCTATTTCAAGAAACTTGCAACTTTGCCTTGCCACAGATTGAGCAAGTCTCCTTAAAATCATTACCTGTATAAAATCAGCGAACTGATTTAGTTTGACCTCAATATCCATTCAACACCTCAAAATCAGTATTTGCTCAAATGCCAAAAAACAAAGAGAGTAAGCATCCAAGTTTAATATGAGGTTAAGCATAAATATTATAATACCACTCTTTGCAATTAGCACAAAGTGGTAATCTCTTATAGTTCTTATTCTTGTGTATCTGACAGATGCCTTTTAATCTCTTACTTTCTATGATTTCCTCCAATGCTTGACCTTTAAGATTTCCAAAGCTATACTCTCCATTAAAGTCCTGGCGGCAATGGACTGCATCTCCGTTCCATAACACAGAAAGGCCTGCTTTCAGTTGCTTGCAGGGAAATCTCTTTAAGGGGGTAACATCTACGACACTTCTATCCTCTATCTGACCACAGAAGTTATTGAAATGTCCAATGATAGCATATTCAACTGGTAAGAATTTCTCATAAAGGGTTTCCCATAACTCAACATTTACCCGTGAATCCTTCTGTTGTACCCCGTTTCGGTAATTAATCATCTTTTTGGCTTTCTCTTGAAAATCCCATCTTTCCATAAATTGTTCAATCTCAGCCTCATTCTCTTTCATTTTAACAATTTGAATACCAACTAACGGCTTTCTTGTCCCATAAACCCTGGGAGCATCTTTTAAAAGCTCTCTCTTTAGCTCCAAAAATTTTGTAATATTATATACTGCCTTATCAAATAAATCAACTCCTTTTATCTTAGCATAAGTCTCTTTTGTTGCTGCATCTAAACCTAAAATTATATAGTCCAGAAGTCCTTTCTCAATAATATCCCTTGAAAATTTTTCATCTAAATTTAGTCCATTCGTCCAGAGGCCAACTTCAAGCCCTTTATCTTTAGCATAAGCAAACATCTCCAAAACATTTGGATGAAGTAGAGGTTCTCCAAGACCTGAAAAATGTACACTTGAAGCAGATGTTTCGTCTATTATCTTTTTAAAAAGATCAAAATCCATATAGCCAGTTTCCCGTGTCATCTTTGAAGTTCGAGGGCATATAATACAATTTAGATTACAGTCATTAGTCAATTCAATCTCAATCTGATCACGATGTAAAACCTCGAAGAATTCTGGTTCTTCTTCATAAGTTCTTAAAACCTCTTTTGTATCAACTATCTCTCCCTCTTTATAGAACCTATCATAAATTTTTCTCATTAAACTTAGTTGCTTTGATGAATCAATTGATAGATTAAGATCTAGTTTATTCCAAATATTCTCAGCTTTTACACAATATTTCTTGAATAAAGTTGATGTTTTTGCAAATGAGTGATGTCCCCCAGTAATTCTCAAGAATATTCCTTTTGGATCAATTTCGCAAAATTTATGCCAAATATCCGCTTTCCATAGCTCTGTTCCTATCCCTTCTGGAAAGCCTTCTGTCCACATATAATCAATTTCTAATGATTTAATTTTTTCTACCAAAAAATCTACAATTTCCGGATCAATTAAGGGCGAATTAATTGGAATAAATAGAATATCATTGTCTTCAATTCCTATATTTTTTTGAAACTCAAGCATACTTTCCCATCTATCAGTCTTTATAAAATATAACTTTAACCCATACCTTTCTGCAAGCTCCAGTGCCTTTTTATCCTCTTCTCCTTCTTTCCAAAGATGTGTATAAGGAATGATATCAGTTATCTTCCTGCCTATCTTCAGTCTATCTATTATATGCAAAAGGACAGGCTTTCCTTTCAGGTCTTCCCAGATAAAATTTTGGCAAGGGTTCCCAAATCCACCCACAAAACCAACAAAGATATAGGCTACAACCTTCATTACTTCTCCTTTTTTAGGTCTATTGTAACTATTCAGTTCTATTTTTGACGGGATGAACAGGATTGACGGGATTAAATTTATCCTGTTCATCATAATTCTTGACAGTTAAAAGTTATCACGGGTTTTCAAGCCTAACCCATTTAGAATAGGACATTTACCTCTAAAGGTGGCTCGGTTTACAAACACCAACAATACCAATGACTTACGAAGAACTTTTAACTGTCGAGATAAAGTTTATCCTTCAATCTTCTATCTTTTTGAGGAATTACTATCAATAAATCGTAGTCTGAATTGGGCCTGGCAGTTCCCCTTACCTGTGATCCAAAGAGATATATAGTATCAATCTCATCTCTAAAATCCTGAATTCTCTCTAAGAATAAGGCAATAACCTTATCGTCCATATCTTGTCTCCTGATTTTCGATGTTCAAGTTTTTTTATAATCCCTTGATTTCATTGGGCTTACATTGGACTCAAAAAAGAAGAAGGGTAGCAGATTAAAATCAAGGGAAATCAGATACTTACGTCGTTTCCCTTCTTTTTGGGACTTCAAAAACTTGATATAATATCTTCTTTTGCTAATATCTTTAATGAGTCCAAATTGAAGATACTTTCATTTTTTCAGAATTATACCTCATTTTTAAGAAAAAGATAAAGTAAATTTTTTAGTCATGAATAAGAATATTTAACAGTGATTTGAACGAGACTTATACGAGACATTACAAGAGTATATTTTGATTATTTTTAGGTCTCTTTATGTCTCTTAAAGTCCCTGTTGATTAATCTTGTGGTTTCAGGCAATCGGTATATACCACTCTTTACACCTCGTACAATTAGTGTCGATTTCCTTTTTTGAATTTCATTAATCAACTCAAAATATTTTTCTTGAGTCATAGCAACAGTTTTCATGTTAGCCTTGATTATAGAAACACTGACTTCTTTATGTTTTGGAATTACCACTGGTCTTTTTGCGCCAGAAAATCGAAAGATTAGATGAGATCCCTTTTGTCTTTTAAAAATACACCCAAATCTTTCAAACACTTTTACTTGAGTTTCCCAATTAGTAGGAATCATTCGTTGCATCTAAACACACTCCAATTTAACAAACGACTTATCGAAACCTATAATTTCTCTTTGAGAGGTTAATATGTCATCTATAATCCTAAAACCTCTCTCTTCTAAAAACTCATTAAGTGTACCCATTTCCTCCATTTCTTCAAATTGAATCTCTATAACCTCAAAGAGGTTTTTCTTTGCTTCTTCTAAAGAATATCCTTGGGCTATCATATCAAGTTCTGGACAGTGAATTACATACAATTCACCTTCCCTCCAGAATTCCATAGTAATCTTTAGTTCTTTCAAGGCAAAACACCTCCTTCTTCATCGGGATTTTAAGAAATCTAACCACAGAATTTTACGAAAATAATATGGGGTCATCCATTGACCAAAATGTCAATAAAAAATACAGTCCTTCCATCTAATAACTTTAAAGCTTTAAAGGGTCAAGGGTCAGGCCTTAATAATAATAAAATAGATGCAGGATTGTATTCTATCTTTACTTTCGGCCACCTCTTGGATCAACCCGAGATTGCTGATTCCAAACTTACATCTTCAATCCGGGAGAATACTTTTGGTCTGAATTTTGCAATCTTTATATAAATCTATACTTTTGCACTTTTTTGTAACTACTTGAAATACAAATACTTTACAATAACCTCTCGTCATTCCCGCGAAAGCGGGAATCCAGTAATATCAAGGCTTCTGGATTCCTGCTTGCGCAGGAATGACAAAAAGTGCAAAAGTATAAATAAAATATAAGCCGAATAACTGTCTTACTCCTGAATGGCTCTCGGCCTTAACTCCAATACTAAGAAGTAATGCCTGGGCACAATGGAAGACAGCGTAATATGCTCGAGAGACTGCATCATCATACTTACAGTGGTCCAATAGAATCTTAGCCGCCTCAATCTTACTCCTTGCAGTATTGAGATATCCTACCATAATCTCTTTATTCAATCTTTATACCTTCTCTCAAGATATTCTCCATAAATGGAGTGGGAATCTGCGATAAATAATCAAAGTCTTCCCTTTTTAGGATCTTAAGTGAAATATCCGTTCCCGTTTCGCATAAGATATCAACAACCACATCATAAAGTTTATCCTTCAATCTTCTATCTTTTTGAGGAATTACTATCAATAAATCGTAGTCTGAATTGGGCCTGGCAGTTCCCCTTACCTGTGATCCAAAGAGATATATAGTATCAATCTCATCTCTAAAATCCTGAATTCTCTCTAAGAATAAGGCAATAACCTTATCGTCCATATCTTGTCTCCTGATTTTTAATGTTCAAGTTTTTTTATAATCCCTTGATTTCATTGGGCTTACATTGGACTCAAAAAGAAGAAGGGTAGCAGATTGAAATCAAGGGGAATCAGATACTTACGTCGTTTCCCTTCTTTTTGGGACTTCAAAAACTTGATCATCGAGTGATTAGTATCCTTCCCACTCGAGTCTGAGGCCCCAAGATAGCGATATTCTTCTTTTAAGGCCATGACAAGCCGTTTGCTTAGAGTTAATGACCGCTTCTGTCATGATGATTCCCTCTCAAGAAATTCTTCCACCCTTTTGGCAAACTCATCAAGATCAGCTAAATTTTCGGTTATGGCTTTATAGATAACCTGGTAATCTAAGTTCCAATAAACATGCACAATAGCATTTCTCATCCCGGCCATACCTTTTATCTTATTGGCAAATGAGTATGGCAAAAGCCCCTTCTCTCCAGATAGCTTTATCAGGTTAGTAGAGTTATAATCTGTCAAGCTCACACCTGTTACGGCTAAAAAATGCCGGCAAACATCAAGCACTGATTCAAGCGCTATCCGGAGATAATGAATACAGAGATCCCTTGTCTCTTCCATAGCCTCAAATTCACTAAAAGAGGAAAATCTACCAGATAGTTTTTTAAGCTTCTTCATTGCTTCTCTAAGTTGAGAAAGGTAAGTGTGTAATCTTTCTTCGTTTAATTCTCTATGGGACACAGATAAGCCCTCCTTTATGCTAAGTCTAAGATTTTCCAGGTATTCCCTTTTAAACTTCTGGTATTCTTCATATTCGAAACAGGTATTGACGCTAAACTTGCTCCAGGTTTTCTCGTTATTTGAGTAAAGTATTCTTCCCTTCAGCAAAGATTCCATCTTAATAGCCGGATTCGACCGGTTAAGCACTACCAGGTCTATCTGCCTTGTTTTTAAGATTCGACACAGGTCCTCATAAGTGTTGATATATTTATCGAAATCATACTTACTAAAAAGGACAGCGATATCGATATCCTTAGCCTCCTCAGTTTCTAAGATGGAACCAAAGAGAAAGGCTAATTCTATCCGGTTTTGATTAAAAAGAGGCTCCATTGGCCCTCTTTTTTTCATAACCTCCTCTACGCCTTTCATTATCCGCCTATCCTTCAAATCGGAATCTTCCTCGGCCAAGTAGATCGTGAAGATGGATTATTCCGGCCGGTTTTTTCGCCTCATTTACAATGACCAGGGAGGTAATTTCATGCCTTTCCATCATCTCGACCGCCTCCACCGCATACCTGTCAGACTCAATAGTCTTCGGATTCTTACTCATTACATCCTTCACTCTTTGCTGGTAAAAATCTCTATGCGCCTGCACAATCCGCCTGACATCTCCATCAGTTATTATTCCTACCAGCCTGTCTTCTTGATTTACCACGGTAGTGAATCCCAATCGCTTCCCGGTTATCTCCAGGAGGGCCTCTTCCATCGTGACGTCTTCGGAAACCACCGGGATCTGTTCCCCGGTGATCATTATATCCTTCACTTTAAGCATCAATCTTCGGCCCAGACTACCGCCCGGGTGGAGGAAGGCAAAATCTTCCCGAGTAAAACCCCGGTTATTCAATAAGGCCACGGCCAGGGCGTCTCCCATTACCAGGGCGGCCGTGGTACTGGCGGTAGGGGCCAATCCCAGTGGACAGGCCTCTCTTTTCACACCAACGTCTAAATAAATATCGCTTTCTCTGGCCAGATAGGACCCTTTATCCCCCACCAGAGAGATTATCTTCAGGCCCATCTTTTTTAGCACCGGCAAAAGAGCATTAATCTCAGCCGTCTCGCCGGAATTAGAGATGGCCACCACCAGGTCTTTACCGCCCACCATACCCAGATCGCCGTGAATCCCTTCCGCCGGATGTAAAAACATAGCCGGCGTTCCAGTGCTGGCCAAAGTAGAGGCAATCTTCTGACCGATCAAGCCAGATTTACCCATCCCGGTGACGATTACCTTACCCTGGCAAGCCAAAATAAGCTCTACTGCTTTGACAAAAGACTCATCTATTCGAGGGGCCAGGACCTCCACGGCCTCAGCCTCAATGCGAATTACCTCTTTGGCCTTCTCAATAATGTCTGCTTTCATCTTACATCACAGTTTCCGCACCTTGATCCCCTGCTCTTCCAGACGCTTAATTGATTCGTATATCTGGTGGTGATACCCCATTGAGGTAATAATAACCCCATCCGGTCTAATCCGTTCGATATGACTTGGCGCCAGGATAATCCGCCCCGCAAATTCCTGGCCCTGTTTTTGTGGATCATTATCTACCACCGCCACCACATTAAACCCCAGCTCTTCAGCCACGGGAAAGACTACTTCGGCTGTCTCCCCGGCCCCATAAAAGATTACCCGTTCAAGTCCCTCTTCAATAAATTTATTTAGCCGAACCTTAAACTCTGCCTTGGCATTCTTGTATAATTTTATGGTCTCAATCATGTAAGAGCTTAGGAGCAAGGCCCTTTGGTCAAGCCCTTTAGAAGTCAAGGAGTAAGTCAAACGGCGGTGGCTCTCGCCCTTGACCTCGACAATCCCTCGTTCGGTAAGACCTTTAATGTAATTATTGACCATAGAAGGAGCCAATCCAACCCGGTGAGCCAGGATATGTTGACTTATTCTTGAATTCTTTTCGATTTCGAGGAGGATCATTAACTCCCGGAAGGGAGGTGTAGGTTGCAGAAATTTGAGGTGGTTGTTATTAATCATAGGAGGAGACAGGAGATAGTAGTCAGTGATCAGTGGTTTCTACTGGCTACTGTTCACTGACTACCGTCTACTTTTATACATTCAGTGAATGAATACTAAAGGGAAAATATCCGCCCTGCCGGCCATAAAACCGGCAGGGCCTATTATTAGCCTTCGTTAATATTCTTTTCGGCAGGAATAAACAGAACCTTTAAGGCGATATAAAGCGATTTGGATGATATATCTTTAAGTTAAAACCAATCCCTTTTTGTTCCCCTCTAAATTATCCTATTTTATCTTTCGGCTCTCTTTTATCTACCGGAATATTCATTCAATGAATGATTAACTGCCTGGCTTACATGCTGTCTCTCCCACGTATCTTCTCAAATTGGCTACGCCTCACCGATAACCTGGTTACCCCGATTTATTGAGAAGATACCCTTCAACCATCTCTCTTACGTATCCAGCAATAGCCGGAGCAGCGGTTAAACCAGGGGATTCTATGCCGATGAGATTGATCAGACCGCCTAATCCTAAGGACTCTTCGTGTTTGATGATAAAATCCCTGACCGGCTTGCCCGGAGCTTGAAGCTTTGGTCTGATCCCGGCCATATCCGGAGTAAGATCTTCTTCTTCCACAAAAGGAAGAATTGGCTTGACAGAGGTCAAAAAGTCCTTCTTATGGGCTTCTTCCACCTGATAATCAATCTCATCGACATAGAAGGCATTAGGGCCTAACTTCATCATCCCCTGTAGATCCAAAACAGTATGTATGCCCAGGCTGATGGCCGTAGGAGAAGGATAGATAAGGTGATGGACGAGCTTATGTTTGCCTCCCCTCACCTTGAAATATTCCCCTTTACAATAGTGTATCCGATATCCAGCCGTATCAATATCTATACCAGCTAAGGCGGCTATTTTATCCGCCTGAAGGCCGGCCGAATTGATTACTACCCGGCTTAAAAAGGAAAATACCTGGCCATCTACATCCTGGAGGCCTACTTTGTATCCTGGCGCCCACCTTTCGACGGACTGCACTTCACATTCATAAGCTAAGGTGGCGCCTTTATCTTTGGCTGTAAATTCGAAATATTTCATTAAACGGTGGGTATCAATAATCCCAGTGGAGGGAGAATAAAGAGCCGCTTTAGCCTTAATGTGCGGTTCCATCCTTTTGACTTCATCGGCCGAGATTATTCGGAGATCATTAACCCCGTTTTGCTCTCCTTTAGCTAAAAGCGCTTCCAGCCCCTTAATCTCTTCCTCATTTAAAGCCACGATCAATTTGCCTATTTGTTGACAGGGAATTCCCTGGCGGTGACATATCTGGTAGAGGAGTTGTTTCCCCTCAACACATAATTTGGCCTTTAAGGAGCCTTTGGGGTAATAAATGCCGGCGTGGATGACCTCACTGTTTCGGCTACTGGTCTCCTGTCCAAAGCTTTCGTGCCGTTCTATCACCAGCACTTCTCTGGCTTCATTAGCCACCTCCGCCGCAATGGCCAGACCAACCACACCGGCTCCAATAATGGTAATGTCTACCTTCTCCATCTTGCCTTCTTAGTTCAGAAGTCAGATGTCTCTGCCTTCTGACCTCTGACCTCTAACTTCTGGCAATTAGGGCAGAAGTAAGTAGAGCGGCTGCCCAGCTTAATTCGCTTAACAGGTTGCCCGCATTGGAAACAAGACTTGCCCTCCCGATCATAAACTTGATGAAAAGCCTGGTAAGCACCTCGCTCACCCTCTGAATCGACATAATTATCTACACTTGATCCTTTTAACTCAATGGCTTTAATTAAGATCTTTCGGATGGCCTGATAAAGTTTCTCAATTTGGGAGGGAGTTAAGGTGTTGGCTGGTTGAAGGGGATGGATTTGAGCCCGATGGAGGGCCTCATCTGAATAGAGATTTCCTACGCCGGCCAGAAGGCTCTGGTTAAGAAGTAACGACTTAATGGCTCCCCTCTTAGAGGAGATTAGTTTTCCGAAATCCTGAGAAGAAATTTCTAAGGCATCAGTTCCTAGTTCGGTCAACTGAGGGAGGTTATCTACCTGGTCTGTCCTGGCCAAAAGCAGAAATCCTAACTGGCGCAGATCTAAATAGCGAAGTTGGTTTCCCCTCTCCAGCTCGAAGATGATATGGGTATGTTTAGCTACTGGCGCTTCCGGCTGAGTATAGATAAGCTGCCCGGTCAGCTTAAGATGGACCACTAAGCTCCAACCTTCAGAGAGATGGAAGACAATCATTTTCCCCCGGCGCCTGACATCCTGAAAGGCAAGCCCTGTCAACCGTAAGCCAAAATCCTTTTTATCACCCTTTACGACCTTGTCCAGATTTACTTTCACCCGGTTTATTTGTTGGCCAGGGATCTTTTCTTTCAACCCCCTGACAATGGTCTCCACTTCTGGTAATTCCGGCATCTTCAGACCTCCCGCTGTCCGGGCAAGACAAAGGAAAGTTGAATAAGAAAGATATTGCCCCGGTCAGACAATAGATGAATATTTATCCTCGAACCTCGAGGGTTGTAATCCTAAACAAATATTTCCGCCTCCTTGGAAGGCTTTAACGTAACTGATTCATTTCCTTTCCTCATAAAAAGAACTGTCCTCAATCCGCCTGATCCGATCTTCCTCCGGACGCATCTCCCGTTTTACCCGGGTAATGCCGAAGAGGCCCTCCGGCCGGTAACGCATAATGAGGATCATAATCAGGCCATAAAAGAGAAACCGGGTATCAGCCGGCAAGCCAAATCTATCCAGCAGGAAGCGCAAGATTTCGGTCAGGGAAATGAGGATAGCGGTGCCCATCATTGCCCCCCGAATACTTCCCAGTCCACCTAAGACAATGAGACAGAGAATAAGAATCGATTCCCAGAATTGAAATCTTGACCAATGCAGGTTGCGGGCATAAACCGCGTAAAAGGCTCCGGCCAGTCCAGCCAGAGAGGCAGAGATGGCGAAGGCAATGGTTTTATACCACATTATGTTTATGCCGGTGCTTTCAGCCGCGACTTCGTCCTCTCTAATGGCGAACCAGGCCCGGCCTAATCTTGAATTGGCTAGGCGATGAATCACAAAGATGGTTAGCCCCAGAAAGAGGATAATAAGGTAGTAGTAAGCCCTGGGTGGAACAAGGGCGAAGGTGTAGACTCCCCCCGCCCCTTCTTTTAAGGCCAGAAGACTTACCAGCGATTCCTTGAGAAAATCGGGCAGCCAGCCTAAGTTCAAACTCGGTGAGGGTATGCCCGGAAAACCACGAGCGCCGCCGGTAACCGAGGTCCAGTTTCTTGAAAGCAACACCACCATCTCAGAAAAACCAAAGGTGACAATGGCAAAATAATCTCCGGTTAACCGAAGGGTAGGCGCCCCCAGCAGGATGCCCCAGACAGCTCCGGCCAGGAGGGCGAAAGGAATAATGAACCAGAAACTCCAGCCGCAAGTCTTGACCAGAAAGGCCGTGGTGTAGGCACCGGTGCAGAAGAAACCCACATATCCCAGGTCCAGCAAGCCACAATAGCCCGGGAGAATATTTAAGCCCAGGGCCAGGACCATATACAGGGCAATCACGATGAGAACACTCATGAAGTAGGAATTAACGGTAAAGGGGATAATCATTACCCCAATGGCCATCAAAATCCCGATGAGGTAAGGATGTTTTTTTAGCATATCTCAGGCTCCGGGTTCCTCGAAACTCGAAAGCAATTTAGACTCTTTTCACCGTAGTCTTTCCCAGTATCCCTGAGGGCCGCAGGACGATAAAGGAGATCATCACCGCATAAGCCACGCCGTTCATCCACTGGGAAAGCCCTAAAGGAACAGCCAGGCTTTCAGTAATTCCCAGGACAAAACCACCCAACATAGCTCCAGGGATATTTCCGATCCCACCTAACACCGCCGCAGCAAAGGCCTTGACGCCCATATAATAGCCCATAGTGGGTTTAAGATCATGATTGGCCAGGCCATTCAAGATGCCGGCCACGGCACCCATAGTAGAACCGATGGCGAAGGTGTAAATAATCACCCGATTTACGTCAATCCCCATCAAGGTCGCCATAACCCTATCCTGGGCACAGGCCCGCATGGCCTTGCCTATCCTGGTCTTGTGAATAATAAGATGAAGAATAAACATCATCAAAAGGGTGACCACCAGGATGATAAATCTGAGCAGGGTAAGGTAGGTGTCACCAAAAAGATGAATCCGGTGTCCTTCCAGGATCAAGTTAAAGAACCCCATTTGTCTTAAGAATTCATCTGAGAAAATGGGAATCTTAAGCAAAGAAGGGATAAATTGGTCAGGATAGCTTTGAGTTCTGGCCGTCCAGATTAGCCGAGCAACATTCTGAAGGAAAAGGGACATGCCAATCGCCGTAATGAGGGCAGCCAGTCTGGGCGCCTTTCGGAGCGGCCGGTAGGCAATAGATTCTATGGCCATCCCCAGACAGGCCGTTAAGGCAAGGGAAATAAGCACGGCTAAGTAAAAGGGGGTGGAAAAAACAAATAGAGGATAAAGAGAACTGCTTATGATAACAGCGATACAAAGGCTTAAGAAAAGAGATACCAGAGAGGAGAATCGGTCTTTAAGAAAGGTATGGGCGGTAATAAGGAAGGTTGTTCCGGCCATCGAACAGATCGCCAGGGCGGTCGGCGATGGCGTAGGGATAATCAGGGCCAGGACAAAAAAGGCCCCGAACATATAAATCTCGCCGTGAGCAAAGTTGATCAGTTGGATGATCCCGTAAACCATAGTGTAGCCCACGGCGATCAGGGCGTATGTCCCCCCTTTAGTCAGGCCAATAAGCAAATACTCCAAGCTCTATTCCTCTGTTATCCAATGCTAAACTCTAAACTTAAAGAGGACGCCTTAAGCCGAAGGGTGCTGTTTGTCAGGCACTAATTGAATCTTCAACTGTGCATCCAGCGCACGCGCCAGTCGGTACAGAAATTCGATCGAGCCAAGTTGCCCGTGTTCCAGACGGGAGATGCGGGGCTGCTGGGTGCCTACTTTTTCAGCTAGCGCATGCTGACTGAGTCCCTTCTTAAGCCGTAAGTCAATTAACTGACGGATGAAATTGAACTCTGATTCCAATGCTTTATATTCAGCACGAAATTCAGGGTCTTCCATTTGTTTGGCAGTGTACTCGTCGAGAGAGTACGTGCTCGCCGATGGGTTCATCTCACCTTTCTCCTTCCCTTCTTTCGTCAAGCAATTCGTCCATTCGCCATAGGGCTATTTCGATCTCTCGTCTCGGTGTCTTCCGGGTCTTCTTCTTGAAGATGTGCAGCAATACAAACCGCCGCTTGACACGAGCGAAGTAAAGCACACGATATTCAATCCGACCAAATGAAATACGCAGTTCCCATAGCTTGCCTTCCAGATGACGGGCGTATGGCATCTGTAGATCAATGCCGTTCTTTATCTTCATCTTCTTGCTACTTATTTTTCAATATTTCTTTTATTTTATCATAAAATGCCTTTACCTCGCAAGCATAATCCTCTACCTCTCTTTTGTTAAGCCATCCTTCGTAAAAATTTGTGTGCAACATACCTGCCAAACCAAACTCTTTTCTCAAAATAGGTTCTTTTTCTTCTTCAGAAAGCCTATCCGCCGCCTCAAATAGCCAGGCATGACCGTTATGCTGTATGCCTTTGGCAGTTGCCCAGGCCTTTAGCATTTGTGTTGCTGCACCCCAGTATTTCTCTCCTGCTTGACGCAAATAACCCGCTTCAAACTCCTTTTCGCCTTGCTGTAAGTATCTCTCTGCCTGAGCTATATATCGGCTTACCTTATTGTCCTTGGTCGCCTTCATCTCTTTTCCTCCTCGTATAATATGAACCCTCTCGGATAATCCAAGGCTTTCTGTTTACTCATCTTAGTAAAGCTGCCCTACCCGCCCTTGTGGCTAAGGAGGTAGCTACAACTGCCGATGGATAGAGGGCGCCAGTGGCTCCCTAACGGTGGCGGATCGGATCGGTCTTGGGATAGGCTCTAAACAGAATTAAGGCAACCCGGCGGCTGTCTCTGTTTCTACTTCCGGCTCTGTTCCTTCCTCTATCTCCATAATCTGCTTTGGAGCCGGCATGAATTTAGCATCTTTGACGATGGCTACATGGATAGGTTTCTTGCAGTCGCCATTGGCATCGAAATAGGTCAGCCCAGTGACGCCATCATAGCCGGTTTCAGAGTTGGCCATAGAAGCTAAATGATCCCGGATAGCCTTTCGATCCTGACCCGCCTTCTCAATGGCCGTAGCCGCAATCCCCACGGCATCATAAGTCAGGGCTGCCCAGGCATCGGGTTCCATCTGATATTCCTGTTGGAACCGGTTGACAAATTCTTCGGCCTTTTTCCCGCCTAACTCAAAGAGAAAAGGACAGGAGAGGATAGTTCCCTCCGTGGCTTTACCACCAATCTTGATGTAATCAGAAGACAGGATGCCATCGGCGCCTAAAAGCTGGGTTGACATACCCAGTTCTCTGGATTGAGCCGCAATCTGGGCCGCTTGAGTGTAAAGGCCGGACATAAATATGGCTTCAGGTTTGAGTTGTTTAAATTTAGCCAACTGCGGCCTAAAATCAGCCGTGTCTCGTTCGTAAGCCTCTGTGCCTACTATCTCCAGACCTATTCGTTTAGCCTCATTCACAAAGGTATCCTTTAAGCCGGTGCCGTAGTCATCATTGTCATAAAAGACCGCTATCCGCTTAAGCCCCAGTTTCTCTTTCACATAGTTAGCCATTGATATTCCCTGAAAGGTATCTTCGTAAATATTTCTGAATGTCCAGTCACTACCTTTGGTTACCGTAGGATTAGTCGAGGCTGGCGAGAGTTCCACTAAGCCGGCTTCTTGATAAATAGGTTTCCCGGCCAGGGAGCAGGAAGAGTTAAAGTGTCCAATGACAATAAGCACCTCAGGGTTATTCGCAAATTTTTGGGCTACTGTAGCTGCTTCCTGAGGGTTGGCCACATCATCTTCTTCTATTAATTTAATCTTGATCCCCTTAATTCCCCCGGCGGCATTCAGTTCTTTGACCTTCAATCCAGCCCCACGTTTGATCATCTCACCAAATTGGGCATTGTCACCGGTCATAGGCGCCGCCAGCCCCATAGTTATTACCTGCTCTTCCCTTGCCTCTTCCTTCGGCGCACAACCAGGGGAGAAGAAACCAAAGCCGAGCCATAAAACAATCATCAAACTACGCCAGAAACTTTGAAAAGACATTTGAATAAACCTCCTTTTAAAATAAGGAACTCTCTCGGATAATCCGAGACTCTCTCTTTACTCACCCTATCAAACCTGCCTAATATTTTCCCCCACTTTCTTTACCTAAGATCTCCCAAAAGCTCCCCAAATCTTCTGATCTTCTCAGCCTCAAAAAGAATCTCCCCTATTCCTTCCCTTTATGGTTCTATTAATCTCTCCACCTCTCTTACTATCTCTTGAGATTTATCTATTGATTGTTGGGCATCAGATTCAAAATAGGCCTCTTCAGGAATTAAAGGCCAAGGGAGACCATTGGGATAGCGCGTAGGAATGTAAAACCTATCCAAGAAAATAGCGTCTTCTCTAAGAGGAAGCAATCTTTTTTTAAATTCAGTAGAGGTTAATCCTTCAATCATCTTCTCTACTGAATGACCCCAGGGTTCTTCATCGAGATAATACCAGACTGCCTTCAATGCCTTTTCTGCGCTCTGATGAGTAAAGAAACAGGCAGCAGCAAATCTCTTATTTTCGAGCAAAATCTGGGCGGTCTCCAAATCTAACCTCGCTTGCCTAAGCCATCTTAAGGCTTCATCTCTCTGGTTTTCTTTGCTCATAGATTATCTTTCCTTCTTTGAGTATTCTTTTAATGAAGGGATTATTATTTTTAATCATCCGATTAAACTCTTTAGGGGTATAGACAAGAACCTCTATAGGTAGGTTTATACCCTGAGATAGATCCCCCCATAAGGTCTCTGTCCTCTCTAAGAAGCGTTTCTTTGTCTCTTTTATAAAGATGAGGTCTAAATCGCTCTTCTTACTCTGAGTCTTGCGACTGAAAGAACCAAAGAGAATCACTCTTTTAACCCTGTGTTTCTGAGCTATCTTGTTAATCTTATCTAAGATCTCTCTCATCAATGACTCAGCCATCATTATATTCTTTAAAGGCATTGTGTTATGTGGTGCAGGAAGCCTCCTCTTTTTCTAAGGGTGAACTCTCTCGGATAATCCGAAACACTCTGTTTGCTCATCTTAGCAAACCTGCTTAGTGCCTTGTCAAGTTAGTATTTGTGGGTAAAGCCTCTTTTACCCCTCACCCTACCCTCTCCCCTGAGGGGAGAGGGTAAGTAAGAGAAAGTATATCAAATCATTGTTCCTCTGTCAAGCAAAATAAGTCTTAAGTATCGACTTTAAAATGCCGATAAAGAAAGAAAAGGGAATACACTAAGCAAGGAGGCTTGTTTTGAGGAAGGAGATCCTCAGGATAAGTCTCTTTTGTTTAATTAGGCGGCAGATAAAGGCAGATTTTCAGGATTCTTATCCGGCGAATCTGCGAAAATCTGCGTCTCCATCCAGCATCGTTCTATTTCATCTCACCAGGATTCATACCACCTATCCCAGCCCAATCAACCAGCTATCATTTCAAGTAATTAACCATCATTAGTTACCAATCGCTAAATAAACTTAGGAGGGTTTTTTATGAGACGATGGCCTTATCTTATCTTAATTCTTTTAGTCTGTTTAATCTGGGCAGATAAGGAGGTCTGGGCGGCGGATACCGGGCCTTATCTTATTAGTCCGGCCGATGCCCATGATACGGTTTCGGCTGTGCCTACCTTTAGCTGGGCTCCGGCGGATACACCCACGACACGCTATCTCTTTCAGTTAGCTACTGATGTTACCTTTGGGACCGTCAGGCGGAGCGCTGAACTCGATACCTCTACCACTACCTACACCCTCTCTTACAGTGAAACTGATCCCCTCACCGGAACCTTCTACTGGCGGGTTCTGGCGGATAATGAGGCCAGCACTGAATCCAGACAGATCATTTTTTCATTACCGACGCTTACGGCTCCGGCCGACGGGACTAATACCACCAGTCAAATAATCACCTTGATCTGGTCAGAGGTAACTGGCGCTGATACTTACTCTATCGAGATAGACGGCGCCAGCACCCCTTCTCAAACCATTACTTCGGATACTTATTACGTGGATGCCCCTGCCTTAGATAATGATGTCTATACCTGGCGAATCCAGGCCTATCAAGGAGGGTCGGAGTATACTAATTGGAGCGGCAGTTGGACTTTTACCATCCAATCCATTACCCTCCTCTACCCGGCCAACGGAAGTGACACGGCCAGTCAAACCCCAACCTTCCAGTGGGAGCCGGTAGATGGTCTGGCTACTGATGGTTCGGACAGCTACTGGATTCAGATAGCCCCAAACAACACCTTTGGCTCAATCACCATAGAGGATACCTTCTCCGCGGCCGCTGCCTATTTTGACACAACTACGGCCTTGAGCGAGGGAACCTACTACTGGCGCGTAAAAGGCATTGATGATAACGATAGCCTTACCACCAACTGGAGCGATATCTGGAGTGTCATCATAGACACGGAGGAAGGGGCGCCGGATGTGCCTACCCTCACCGCCCCGTCTGATGAAAGCTGCACTAACAGCGGGCAACCCCTCTTCCAATGGTCAAACGTGGCTGATGAAGGTTATTACACCATTCAGATCAGCGCTGATGCCACCTTTGCCACGCCGGAGGTAAGTGACACCACGACGGCTGATGTCACCGCCTCTACGCCGTCAACTGTTCTGAGTGAAGGCCTCTACTACTGGCGGGTCAGGGCGTATGATGACAGCAACGACGATCTGGTCAGCAATTGGAGTACTGTCTGGGAGGTAACCATTGATTCCACGGCTCCGTCAGCGCCGAGTTTATCATTACCGGCCAATGGAAGCTGGGTCAACCAGGCCCAACCTACCTTTTCCTGGACGAATGTGAACGGTCTTACCTACACCCTTCAGATCAGCAGCAGTGATACCGGAGATTTCGACGCCTCTTATCTGGTTTCACTGACCGGCAATACCGGACTGACCGGCTCTTCTTATACCTCCACGACTGCCCTGGATGAGAGTGAGACCTACTACTGGCAGCTAATAGCCACTGATTGTGCCGAGAACACCAACACCTCAACCCTGTGGTGGTTTGGAATAGATACGACGGCCCCGACTATGCCGGCTGATCTCTCGGATACACCTGACGATGGCCAGTATTTATCCAGCTCCACCTATTCCTTTGTCTGGAATGCGGCTACTGACACCAGCGATACGATCACTTATGACTTTGAGATCGATACAGAAAGCGGTTTTTCGAGCCCGCTGACTGCTTCGGCCTATGATCTGACAGTCCTTACTAAAACCCTCACCCTGGCTGATGGCATCTATTACTGGCGGGTCAGGGCCAAGGATGCCGCCGGGAATGCCAGCTCCTGGATGACCCAGACCGTAACTATCGATACCACCTTCCCCACCGCGCCGGTAGCGGTTTATCCCACTAATGGGAGTTTAATTAACGACACCACCCCGCTTTTTGATTGGCAGGATGTAACCGAGCTTAATTTTACCAAATACACTATCGAGGTAGGCACCGGCCCCACCCTGACCAGCCCACTGATCGTCGAAGACACCACGTCGCTGACTTCCAGAACAACTTCCGCTTATCAATATACGGGCACGGACATGGTGGATGAAACCACTTATTACTGGCGGATTACGGCTATTGACGAGGCCGGCAACACCACCATAGGCTCCATCTGGAACTTTACCCTTGATACCACTGACCCGCCGGATCCTGAAATCCCTTCCTCTCTGGGCAATCCTACCCTGACCAATGATTCTACGCCGAGTCTGGACTGGAATGATGCCGATACAACCGGCGAGGCAGGAAGCCTTACCTATCGACTTGAAATAGACGATGACAGTGACTTTCTCACGCCTGTTCTCACCAGGCTACTTGATGTCTCCAATTACATCCTGACCAGCGCCCTTTCCGATGATCTTTATTACTGGCGGGTAATTTCTATTGATGCGGCCGGAAACGAAAGCGACGGAAGCATCTTCCAGATGTTGACCATTGATACCCAGCCCCCGGATGAACCACCGGCCCTCATCTGGCCCCCTCAAGGGCAAGAAACGGTTACTAATGACAATACCCCCACCCTGCAGTGGCAGACCGTAACCGGGGCGGCTGAATATGGCCTTCAGGTGGATAATAATCCGGATTATGCCTCGCCCGTCATCGATATCACCGGTTTGGCCGGACAAACCAGCTATACTGTAACCAACCCTCTGGCGGATGGGACTTATTACTGGCGAATGCGGGCCAGAGATGCTGCCGAAAACTGGACCGGCTGGATTCAGGTCAACTCATCGCCGGGTTCATTCACCATCGACACAACGGCCCCTGATGCGCCGGCTCTTGTCTCGCCGGATAACTACAGCCAAATCAAAGATCAGACCCCCTTCTTCGATTGGTCGGAGGTGACCGATACCGACGATATAACCGACACGATTTATTACATCATCCAGGTGGATACCGGGCCGAGCTTTGGTTCGGCCATTATGTTCAGCAATGATCCGACAGATACACCTTATTATTACCCCGGTCTCTTCACCGGCTCCAGTTGTATCTTTACTTTCCTGGGTGAAGGAACTTACTACTGGCGGGTAGCGGCCAGAGATGAGGCGGATAATACCAGCACCTGGAGCGAGACCCGGCAATTTGTGCTCGACATTACGCCCCCGTCAGCCCCCAGCCTTGTCTCTCCCGATGACGACAGCTACCTGTCTAATAATAAGCCGACTTTTGATTGGTCTGATGTGACCGGGGCCACTTACACCCTCCAGGTAGACGATAACCGTGATTTTTCTTCGCCGGAGCTTAATGTAAGCGGATTGTCTCTCTCCAGTTACACCCCGGCGACTCCTCTAAGCGATGGGCAATATTACTGGCGGGTCAGGGCGTATGAGTTAGCCACCAATCAAACGGCCTGGAGCACTGAAACCTTTGAATTTGTAGTCGATACTCTGCCCTCGGATGGCGAGGCCTTTCCTATTCTTCTAACCCCGAAGGATAAGACGGTCATAAATACTCAACGTCCCACCTTTGAATGGAAGGCAGTGGCTGATCCGTCTCAGGTTACCTATCAGATCCAGGTGGCCAAGACCTCGGGTTTCCATAACCTTGAGATAGATAATAGCGAAGATACCAGGACCTACCACCCGGCTGATACAGACTTAGACGAAGGGACCCATTACTGGCGGGTAATCGCCACTGATGCCGCCAGCAATAAGAGCCATACCAGCACCGCCTTCAGCTTTACCGTGGATATTACCGCCCCTGATACACCCGCCCTGATCTCCCCGACCACGGGAAGCTCTGTCAGCGACGTTACGCCGGCCTTTGACTGGGCGGATGCCCTGGGGGCTTCATCTTATGTTATTGAAATAGACCGGGATAATGATTTTTACTCGCCGCTCTTAAGCGTTACGGTGACCGCCTCTGCTTATACCCCTGGTCTCGAGTTAGAGAATGGGCGGACCTATTACTGGCGGGTCAATGCCATCGACCAGGCCGGAAATGAAAGCGGCTTCTCTAACACCTGGAGTGTGGCCATCAGCTCCACTTATATTAACCGCGTTAATGGGGAGATAAGAGAATATGCGGTGACCGGTGAGGAAACCTGGCGGGCGAAAAATAGCCCCATTATTGTGGAAGACAATTTGGTCATCAACCAAGATGCCCATCTGACCATTGAGCCAGGGGTGGTAATAAAATTTGAATCCGGTTCAGACCTCAGCCTTACGGTTAAGGGGAGACTGACGGCCGCAGGGACTTCCAGCAGTCGGATAACCTTCACCTCCAACGCCTCTTCTCCGGCCGTCTGCGATTGGCGCGGCATTATCTTTACGGATGAGAGCAGTGATTCATCCATCTTGAGCTACTGTGACATCTACTATGCCGGTTCCAGTGATACCTTAAAGAAAGATAACCTCGAAATTCGGTCAGCCTCGCCCACTATTAGTTATTGTCGAATATCTAAAGGCTGCGGCTATGGGATCTATGTCCAGGGTGATTCCCATCCTAATATCATTGGATGTGAGGTTACCGATAATGAATCAAGCGGGATACTCTTTGAGGTCCCCAGCGGAACTCTGACCGTAACTAACTGCACCATCAGCTCTAATGATGGATGGGGCCTTGAAAATCTGGGCGATTCACTGATCGGGAATACCACTGATCTGTCTGTCTCTGGATGCACTATCTCCGCCAATGCCTCAGGCGGAATTTACACCACCGCCTCATCTTCTGAAACCATAGTGGATAATCAGATCAAAGACAATCTGGGCTGGGCCGTGGTTAAAGGCAAACACAGCCTGGCTGCCTATATCGGCGGTTATGTGATCAAGGATAATAACGTATCTAGCAATAACCACAATGGCATTTACCTGACTGAACCCAAACACAGCTTGAATACTACCTGGTATAAAAATTGGAATAACTTTAAAGACATCCCCGTGCCCATCTACTTTGAGTGGGTGACGGTTGACAGCGGCGTGACTTTAACCATTGACTCCGGCGTGGTGGTCAAGATCAATACGAAACTGACCATTCAGGGAACACTAAAGGCCAATGGAACCGGCACCAGCCAAAGGGAAGGGATTATCTTTACCTCCTATCGGGATGATGATGCCGGCGGAGATACCAACCATGATGGAGACACGGATGGTCAAAAGGGAGATTGGGATTTCGTCCAGATGAATAACGCCTCGAATAGCTCTATTCTGACCTACTGCACCCTTCGTTATTCCAAATACGGGCTGGAACTGAACGGCACCTCGCCCACCATTCAAAATTCCATCTTCGAACAAAACACCTACCGGGCGATTGCCTGCCGGAATGGTTCATCTCCGGCCATCACCGGCAATATCTTTTGCAGCAACGACGGGTTTGACCCCCATTCTCTGGAGGGAGGGGTCGTTACCACCTTTGGGTATGATGCGGCTAAGCCTACTATTAGCAACAACCAATTCATTAATAATAGCCACAATTACCCCATCCTCATCACGGCCGATAATGCCGGCCGGATAAGCGGCAATACCATGCAGGGCAACACCTACAATGCCATCCGGATTCAGGAAGTCACGGCCGATGCCGGAGTAGATACTGATGTGGCTTGGGTGGAAACAGCCGTTCCCTTCCTTTTAGCTGAAGGAACCAGGGTGGGCGCAAGGGCATCTGCCGCCTTATCGGCTCCCAAACTGGAGATCGGCTCCGGCGTGATCATCAAGACTATTGGCGCTATTGAGATAAATACGGGCTCCTTTACGGCTGATGGGGCCACTTTTACTTCATATCTGGATGATTCGGCCGGAGGAGACACCAACAACGATGATAATGCCACCACACCGGCGGCTAACGATTGGAGAGGCCTCCTCTTTTCTAAATACAGCCTGGCTTCTTCCCTTCAGGATTGCACCATCCGGTATGCCAACACCGGGATAGGACTCACCTCGGCTTCTCCGACCATCACCCGGTGCATCATTTCAAATTCCAGAAAGGGAATTGAATGCCTCCAGGGCAGCTCGCCAACTATCAGCGATTGCACCATAAACAGCAACTATCAGGGGATAGCCGCGGCTTCCTCTTCCGCCCCTTCCATTGCTAATTGTGAGATAACAGACAACTCGAATTATGGGATCATTAATTCCGACATCTCGGTAACTATCCTGGCTGAGAATAACTGGTGGGGTGATTCTTCCGGCCCCGAAGACGGGTCATCTCTTGGCCTCTACAATCCGGAGGGGAAAGGCAATCGGGTGAGCGATTTTGTAGATTATCTCCCCTGGCGGGGAACAGGCTTAACCCCCGTAGCCGATGCCGGCCAGGATCAGACGGTTTACCTGGGAAGCATGGTCATCCTTGACGGTGGGGGAAGTTACAACCCTGGTGGAGGATCGCTTACCTATAGCTGGACGCAAAATCCAGATAATCCGGCCTCATTTACCCTGTCTCAAACCAGGGAAGTTAGTTTTACGCCTGCCGTTATCGGAGATTATGAATTTCAACTGACGGTCAATAATGGCGCCCAATCCAGTGTGGCGGATGAGATAACCGTACATGTATTGTCTCCGGATACAACCGCTGCCCTGCACCTTAATCCTGCCTCCTACCAGGTGGCGCCGGGAGATGTTTTTACCCTGGCGGTCGAAGTAGGGGATTCGACCTATCCGGTGGGTGACCTCTTTGGCCTCTCCTTTAGCCTCAATTTTACCCCGGCCAATTACCTGGAGGTCACTTCGGTCAGCATAGGCGATTTCCTGGGCATGGATTCTGACAAACTGGTTTTTGATTACGAGGTGGATCGGGATAGGGGACAGGTGGAGGTGGGCGTCAGCCGGAAGGCCTCCTACTTTACGGGCGGGGCAAATGGATACGGGGTGGTAGTCGGCCTAAGCTTTCAGTTGTCAGACAATGCCGCCTATCAGGAAACAGTAAGCCTCAGTTTCAGCAATATCTCGGCCAGACACTATGACGGCACCGAATTTGGCCTCTCCGTGCAGGGGGGACAGATTACGGTCGGCACAGTTACCGGTGTGACCAGCCTCTATGTCTGGCCAGGAGATACTAACAATGATGGTTATGTGGACGCCAAGGATGTCCTGCCTATTGGCTACTATTGGCATTACAAGGGTGATACCCGTCCGGCGGCCAGCACCTTATGGACTGCCCAGGAAGCGTATGCCTGGTCAACCTCGGCAGCTACTTGCGCTGACGCCAATGGAGACGGGGAAGTTAATGCCTCTGATGTGCTGATCATCGGACTTAACTGGCACAAGAGTCACCAGAGTGGATCAGCGGCGCCATTGCAGGCGGCCAATGATTCCCTCGACTACTCTCAGTATTTAGACGCCTATCGGGCTATTTACCAGGCCCTGGAAGATGCCCCGGTCGGGTCGGCCACTTCAGAAATCAAGGAGTTCTTAACCTCGATCATCCAAATCGGGATAGCCCAACATGTCCCGGCCGTGCCTCTTTTAGGTCAAAATTATCCTAATCCGGTAAATCCTGAGACCTGGCTCCCCTACGTCCTTCCTGGAGCAGCCGCCGTTGAGATCAGGATTTACAGCCTGAGCGGCCAGTTGATGCGCACACTCAGCCTGGGAGAGATTGAGGCTGGTTCTTATCTAACCAAAGACCGGGCCGCTTATTGGGACGGCAAAGACGAATCCGGCCGGCCAGTGGCCTCCGGCACCTACCTTTACCAGCTTAAAACCGGAGATTGGCGCTTAACCCGGCGGATGATTGTCCTTAATCAGTGATCGGTAATCGATAACCGATAACTGGAGCTGGTTCATCGTTTCGGCCATTACGAATAGCCCTCTGGCCACTGGGTGTAATCATTCGTAACCGTTCAGGTATAGCTGCACGGATTAGCACAGATAAATAACACAGGACAGAAGGCGGAAGTGTAGGGACAGGGCTTGTCCCTGTCCGTGCTTGTCCATGTCCGTTCCGTAGACGGACAACCACAAGGGTTGTCCCTACAGCCTAAGGACAGACCCGAATCACGGACACGGCTCACGGATTTTCCGTGTTTCATCTGTGTGCATCTGTGGCTGAACGGTTACAATCATTCTTCCTCTTGATCCTGCCTTTCGTAACAGTACCCGTTCGGTGAGTTCTACTTCGTGCTACAAAATCACCGGATGTTGGATTCTGCGGCAAAACCGTAAGGCATTTAAGTAACAGAATAAAAAGTCGATAACTACTATTGACCTAAATAAAAAGTAAGCGTTCAGCCACTAAGGCACAAACTCGATGCTCGATGCTCGATCCTGGATACTGGATCCTTTACCAGCATCGAAGATCGAGCATCGAAGATCGAGCATCGAGGATCCAGCATCATGTGCTGAACGGTTACAATAAGAATTGCTGTCTCATTCAAGATTTTAGTTGACATAGATTCTAACTCTGTGATAAAATAAAAAGTAACCGTTCAACCACCAAGGCACGAAGACACAACCTCGATCCTCGATTCTGGATGCTCGATCCTGGATACTGAATCCTTTACCAGCATCGAAGATCGAGCATCGAGCATCGAGCATCGAGCATCGAGCATCGAGCATCGAGGATCGAAGATCGAGCATCGAGGATCGAGCATCCAGCATCATGTGCTGAACGGTTACATAATTCTTTAATCTTTGTGTCTTAGTGTCTTTGTGGTCGAACACTTACTAAGAAACGATGACTGAGGTGCCAAATATGGGGAAGGTAATCGAAAAGGTCAAAATTACGAATTTGCTTGAGACGATGAAGTCCATTGAGATCGATGCCGTCATTGATACTGGCGCCACGATGGTTGTGTTACCTCACAATATCGTGAAGGAACTTGGATTGAAGAAGATTCGGGAAGTAAAGGTCAAATATGCAAACAACAGCACAGAATCAAAATCAATATATGGTGTAGTAACTATAGAAATTAAAGGACGAACTGGTAACTTCGATGTGTTGGCAGAGGCGGAAGGCTCACCGCCTCTCATAGGACAAGTAGCTTTAAAGGTATTAGACCTGGTAGTTGACCCAAGGACAAGAATCCTCATGCCGAATCCCCAATCTCCGGAGATGCCAATGGTGGAGATATTATGACGGCCGGTCAACACTCTCGCCACCCGCCTAAGGAGATGGTCGCCTTTTCCCCCTCAAACAAGGGAGGCCCAAACGTAACTACTCAAAACTAAGTTAAGCAGTTAGTTGGGAGATAAAGCAAAATTCCCTCTCCCTTGATGGGAGAGGGATAGGGTGAGGGTGAAATGGGCGGGCAATATTATTACTCTTGCTAAAAACCTTAGAAAAAGAGCTACCACCCTCCCCTAACCCCTCCCATCAAGGGCTTATCCTTACCCACAAATTGGGTAAAAGGATGGGGTAAATAAGGATAAACCACGAAGAGCACGAAGGACACGAAGAAAAAAATATTTCATCCTCGGACGGGAAAGGCTGGCCGTCCCAAGTCCCCTTACCAGGTGCCACCAAAAGGCTTGAAGTAGGCGATCGCCCCTAACCTTTTTAAACCAGGGTTCATTTCCCACTAATCCTGTTTAAAAGGTAGTCTCTGCCGATCTCCCTCCATTTAGAGTTTACTAAGGATGGGCACATATTACAGGCGGTCCAACACCTACACCTTCCGCTCTTGATTAACCGGCGCATCCTGTTCATCTTATCGCTATACCATATCTCATCAAGGGGTTGTGTCTTTATATTTCCTACTGCCCCTATCCCAGATACCGTACAGGGATAGACACCGCCGTCCTCAACGATCAAAAGGGTAGCGTATCCAGCCGCACAGGGCAGAGGTAATCTCTTTGGATTCTTTCACATCTTACACTTAAGGTTACACCTTCGGGTAATCCCAAGGATAAAGCTAATCGGTTTCAAAAACGGCTTCCATTCGGTTTTATAGCCAATGATATTCTTCATCCCATTAACAACCCTGGTTATCGACATAATCCTATTTCTTCTCCCTCGTAGTTATTTTTATCGTTCTTTGTGCCCCGCAGGGGCATGACGGTTTCTCCATCTATCTGTGGTTTTATGCAAAAGCTTGGTTGCAAAAATTATTGGACTGAATACCCTTCCCTTCAGGTCGAAGTAATTCATCTAATGAACCGTATAGTTAATGGATAACGGTATTGCTTACCTTCATTGGCCGTGATAGTTGCAATAATAACTACTACGATGTTAAGGCATTGTCTCATTTCGGTCAGAAACAGCCCTAAAAAGTGGTAACAGTTTTGGCCGAAGAGACAATACGCCCCTTGTATTTTGAAGGTTGTTTTTTAGACCTTCTGGTGTTACTATACTTTTGC